>JAFOCD010000155.1 GCA_017381475.1 Bacteroidaceae bacterium | reverse complement strand
TAGAACATTCTCATTCTTGAATCGGAATCACGGAAGTGCCATGCTGTACCTTTGCGATGAGCAGCATTGTTGTCTGCAATAGTACCGCCGCGCGTGTGGAAGTAATCCTGATAGAAAATTGCGACATTGGAGAAGAGGTTGTTGCTGACCTCGGTGGTACCCACCATGTTTATGGCATTCTGGTTAGAGTGTCCGAATTCGTGCGCGCACACCCATATATAACTGGAGCGTTCCATATCATCGCCACGGAGCATACCCTCGCCGTGTGCAAACTGTATGCGGAACGGCATCTGTGTATATGCACCGATTGTGGGCAACGAGTGTACAAGCTGGCGGTTATTGAAGGAGCGCGAGAAGTCCGATGTATATGTGTGCAGGCCAAGAGGGTCGGCAGCCATCTCCGCTGCCGATGAAACACCCATCACCATGTGCTGTGTAGCACCTATCAAGTCCCACATATCAAGTGCGCGGTCAATGGACGATGCGCTGTTGTTCCTGAACACAGTCTCCCAACTGGTGCGATAGACAAATTTTCCGCCAAGGACATCGTAATACTCAAGGCCGAGTTTAGAGGCATTGTTGCTGAGTTCGCTGTATCTTGCAGCATCATTCATGGAACGGTCATACACACCATTGATATTTCCGCCCTCAATGTGAACCTCAATATCGGGGTAGTTTGTCAACGGATAACTGCTGCTCTGGCTATTTACGGCATATATGAGATAGAGCATTGTCTTGTCGCCGTAGAAAGGCACGACATTCAGACCGGCACTAAGCTGAACAGGGTTACTTCCTGCAACAGTGGTAAGATAATCTTTGCTGTTGTGGTTCAACCCGGCAAGGTAAAGAGCAGCCCCTTGGTTTATACTCCCCTTTACCATTATATATAGCATATTCATGTCGCCGGCATAAATACCTGTAGGGTTGTTCATATTGGAGTATGCACCCACCTTCACCACCTTGCTTATCTCCTCGGCAACCGAATGTGGCTCAATTGTCTGCACCCTGAAACGCTTTGCAGTGGAGCTTGTCCATGAGACACTGCCGTTGTCCTTGTTTGTCTCGGCCCAATTACCGTTGCAAACCTTGAGAGCCATTTCCTTAAGCTCTGCCGGCAAGGCCTGATAGGCCGATGATGCAAGCAACGCACTCTGCGTTTTGTATGCACTGCGCAACTCGGTGCAGAGATTGTCGGTAAACAAGGTATTCAGGTAACCCTGGAACTCATCCTTGCGGTTTGCCATGTTCTCGAATTCGGCAAGTTTATTCCACTGTGCCTGGACATCGACACCCGACACCAGCTCAATGCTCCACAGTGATGCATCGGCCGAGCCCATCCAGCTCACACAGCTTCCCTCGGCATTACTGTGAAGCTTATCGTAGTAGTAATCCGTGTTTCCGGTCTTCTTGTTCTCGGCACCAAGTGTATAATATCCATCCCTGCTACACTCCCACAGGTCGGTCGTGAAATAAGTGCTCTCGCCATCGTGACTCCCGGTATAAGAGCCGGCATTTTTGACAGTACCCCACGGAGTTGATGAGTTGTTGTTGCCCTGCAGATAGTGTCCGTTACCCAAGTTGCGCAACCTCACCTTGTAACCGATTGGGATGGCATTGTAATAGCGGTCCTCGACATACCATAACTGAGAATAATCGGTAGCATCGCGGTCGGTGCATCCAACCAACCTGGCATTGGCAGCAGCAACCTTGCCGGAACTCCTGTTCACAAGCCTCACAACAGTCCCCTTGGAAAACTGTGCATCGGCCGGCTGAACGAAGCAAAGCAGAGAAAACAAAACCGCAAGAAGAGTAAAATGTATTTTCATAGACATCATGTATTTAGTTGTAATAATAGTTTCCACGCGCACACAGACGCATAAAAAAAGAAACACATGCAAACTTAATATTTTTTCATATTTTATCACACATTTTACACATTTTTTATCTATCTTTGCAAAGCAAACAAAACGACATTAGACTATGGGCTTTCTTCAGAATTTCAAAGCCTTCGCAATGAAGAGCAATGTAATCGGTGCCATCACCGGTGAAGAGAGACAGCGCACATAAACGAGAGTGAAACCATGCGGTTTTCACTCTCATTTTTTTAGTTTAGCAAACAAACATTAGCAACTTTGCTATTGTAAGAGAAAAGGAAATAATATATTTTTGTAACATTGAAACAATTTCTAAATCTATCAAGAATATGAAACAGGACATGATTGTAATCCTTGACCTCGGTAGTCACGAGAACACAGTGCTTGCACGCGCAATACGCGCACTCGGCGTCTATAGCGAGATCTATCCACACGACATCACAGTCGATGAGTTGAAAGCTCTCCCAAATGTAAAAGGTATTATCATCAACGGCGGACCAAATAATGTTATCGACGGTGTTGCCATTGATGTCAACCACGATATCTACAACGCTGGTTTCCCAGTTATGGCAGCAGGCCACGACAAGGCACTCTGCGAGGTTAAGATTGCCCAGATCGGCAACGACGTAGAGGTTGTAAAAGAGGCTGTGAAGGAGTTCGTACTCGACACTTGCAAGGCCGAGAAGAATTGGAACATGACAAACTTCGTTAACGACCAGGTTGAGCTCATCCGCCGCCAGGTAGGTAACAAGAAGGTGTTGCTCGCCCTCTCAGGCGGTGTTGACAGCTCTGTTGTTGCAGCACTTCTTTTGAAGGCTATCGGCGACAACCTTGTATGCGTTCATGTGAACCACGGTCTCATGCGCAAGGGCGAGAGCGAGGCTGTTGTTGATGTATTCAGCAAGCAGCTCTGCGCAAACCTTGTATATGTTGACGCAACAGACCGTTTCCTCAACCTTCTTGAGGGTGTTGCCGATCCCGAGCAGAAGCGCAAGATCATCGGTGGCGAGTTCATCCGCGTATTCGAGGAGGAGGCACGCAAGCTCGACGGCATCGACTTCCTTGGCCAGGGCACAATCTACCCCGACATTGTTGAGAGCGGTACAAAGACAGCAAAGATGGTAAAGAGCCACCACAACGTAGGTGGTCTGCCTGAAGACCTCCAGTTCGAGCTGGTAGAGCCAATCCGTCAGTTGTTCAAGGACGAGGTACGCGCTTGCGGTCTCGAGCTCGGCTTGCCATACGACATGGTATATCGTCAGCCATTCCCAGGCCCCGGTTTGGGTGTACGCTGCCTTGGCGCCATCACACGCGACCGTCTTGAGGCATTGCGCGAAAGCGACGCTATCCTTCGCGAGGAGTTCAAGAACGCCGGTCTCGACAAGACTGTATGGCAGTACTTCACCGTAGTGCCCGACTTCAAGTCTGTAGGTGTACGCAACAACGCACGTTCATACGACTGGCCTGTAATCATCCGCGCCGTGAACACAGTGGATGCAATGACAGCAACCATCGAGCAGATTGAGTGGCCAATCCTTCTCAAGATTACCGACCGCATACTCGCAGAAGTCCCAAACATCAACCGCGTATGCTACGATATGTCACCCAAACCCAGTGCTACTATTGAGTGGGAGTAACAAAAAAAATGGAACCGATACTGGTTCCATTTTTTGTTACTCCTTCCGAAGCAATTACAAAGCAATGGTCACGCGCAGCATAGCCAAAGGTTATGCCGCGTGGGTTACGGTCGCAAAGCGATTGTAATTGCTTCAATGGGATGCCACCGCAGGGGGCAACTGTTTTACTATAAGAACTACTTGTATATAAAATTATTAACCAATAGTCGCACGCAGCGTGGATAAAAGTCACGCCGTGCGGGTTGCGAACAACGAGTCTTGTCAATAAAAAATCCCTAATAATAAACAACTTACAACCGCTTCAATACATTTCGTATTGAGGCGGTTGCTATTTATATATCACATAGGAAAGAGACTAGACTGCAATATAGATGTAAGCACATTGTAAATGCTAATAATCAACGATTTATTCAAACAACACAAAAAAACTAAAAAAATTCGCTATTATTATTATTATTATATTTGCACAGCTATCAAAAATTACAAACATAAACTAAAAGTATTATGAGAGTACGAATTACTAAGAATTTTGTAATGTCTACAGTTGTAGAAGATGTTGATTCGTGGGAAGACGCAATGGATATTATGGAAGAGGGCGATTGTGAATGGTATGAAGATGAGCCTGAATGTGTAAGCATCACTTTTGATGAGGTGGATGAGGATGGTGAAGTTATCGACACCCTTGAATGCATCGAGGTTGAAGAGTAATGGAATTTTCTCGCTCAAGCGTACAGAATCGGAGATAGTTGAAAAACTTCCTCCGATTTCTTTTTCCCACATAAATAATAGTCTTTCATACATTGGCTATTAAATGTATTTGCAATAAATTTTTCATCAACATAGGCATACACAAACATTGAGTAGTCGTAAAAATAAAAGAAGTTCGGAACCAATTCCGAACTTCTTTTATTTTTACGACTACCGAGGGCTTCAATGAGCAATAGTCACGCGCAGTGTAAATATCCCTCCCCCTTAGGGTACTCCCTCTTCATCAAGAGGGAGAGTTGTCGTGCCCGCGCGGGATACGGCTGCCGTAGGTAACAAGATATAGAGTCAATTATCGCAAAGCGATGATAGAAAACATCCATAAGTAATAGTCACGCGTAGCACGGGGAAAAGTCGTGCCGCGTGGGTTACGTTTATTGAAGATAATATGGATGTTTTCAATAGGAGAGCCGCAACGCGGCTACAATCACCCACACAAGGCAAACAGTAAACAAAAGAGCCTCACGGCTCTTTTGTTGTTACTCCCTCCGAACCCGTTTTTAATTAAGGAGAATGTTTGCTTCAAATAGAAATATATAGTAAATTGCGAAGAATTTCAGTAAAGTTTCTCAAAAACAGAAACCATATGAAAAAGTTTATATTGCTACTATTTTCAATATTTATCACTATAAATATACCGGCACAGGATAAAAAGAGTGCTTTCAGTAATATTTTGGACAGGTTATCGGAGACAAAAGCCGACACATCATATGTTTCATGTTCGACATATCCATTTAGTATCAAGACAAGAATTACAACTATCATCAATAGCTCGCAACTTAATTGGCCTGAGACGAAGAACAGCCTTTCACTACTTGCGCAGCCGACATTCAAAATTGGATTTCATGTCAGCTACAGAGGTATTGGATTTGGTTTTCAAAAGGATGTTATTGAGCTTTTGGGAAAAGGAAAGAATAGCAATATCGAAATATCGGCAAATGCATATGGGCGAAAATTCGGAGGAGACATTTCATATAGTACATCAAGCAATTATAGCATAAACAAGCTTAATGGAGTTTTGTGCAACAAGGATGTTGAGGGAGTGGAGAGTAAAAGAATATATGCTAACATGTATTATGTATTCAACAATAAGAAATTTTCTTATCCGGCTGCATTAACACAAAGTTATATTCAAAAAAGGAATTGCGGAAGTGTTATCGCTGGTCTTTCAGTCTATTACAATTCATTAGAAACAACACCAACGGAATTGTCTCTAACAACAAACAATATTATTCCAGCCATTGACATTATGCAACACTCTCAATATTATAGTTTGAATTTCAATGTAGGATATGCTTATAACTGGGTTTTGAACAGACAATGGATGATACATTGCACAGCGTTGCCATCATTCTCTTTTATAAATGAGTTGAAATATAAGTTGCAGGACTGCACCCAGCACAAGAGAAACAGTTTCAATTTTGCAGGAATTGCACGCTTAGGTGTGCTGTGGAACTACAAGCGCTACTACGCCGGTTTTACAGCGCTAACATATGTATTTGAAACAAAATACAATTCAATGTCAATGATTGATATGCATACCAAAGCGCAGATAGCATTCGGAGTACGTTTTTAGAAAGTTTATACTCACTACTGGGAGTTTAAGTTTACTCAAGAATAAATCACAGAGAAGAAAAACAGTGCATTAAAAACCCATTACCTGTGCAAATTTGCACATACCAAGAAACAGAACTACTTTTGTGTTGATTATTTACGAAATGAAGCTACCAATGACAACCGATACCCCACTATTGAACGAACATAACAAGCAGGAGTACCCGCCAATGCATAACGGCGAGTTTGACACATCACCAATAGCAATATACACAAGCGATGACAACACCATTTCGCTTGATGTAAAGTTGGAGAACGAAACTGTGTGGCTTTCGCAAGCACAGATGAGTCTATTATTCGATAAAGACCAATCAGTAGTTGCAAGACATATTGCCAATGTATTTAAAGAGGGAGAACTTGAAGAAAATAGTAATATGCAAATTTTGCATAATACTTTTTCCAAATACAAACCAACAAAGGTTTATAGTCTAGATGTCATTATTTCCGTCGGCTATCGCGTAAAAAGCAAACGAGGTACGCAATTCCGCATATGGGCAAACCGCATACTCAAAGACTATATCATAAAAGGCTACGCAATAAACGATAAGATTAGACTTGAGCACTACAACGAGCTTAAAGATGTTGTCCGTTTGCTTGCAAACACTGTTCATTCACAAGAAAAGTTGAGTGATGAGCAATCTACGGGATTATTGTCAGTTGTTACCGATTATGTTTACGCACTCGACACCCTTGACCGCTACGACTATCAGCAACTGACAATTGAGAACACCACAAAAGAAGAATGTTTCCACGCAACATATGAAAACGCAATGGAAGCAATACTGAGCCTCAAAGACATATTCGGCGAGAGCAACCTGTTTGCAAACGAAAAAGACAACTCTTTCAAAAGCTCAATCGGGCAGATATACCAGACTTTCGGCGGTGTAGAATTATACCCAAGTGTTGAAGAAAAAGCAGCGATGCTACTCTATCTTGTTACAAAGAATCACTCATTCAGCGACGGCAACAAACGCATAGCAGCAATGCTGTTCCTTTGGTTTATGGAGCGTAACGGCATACTTTACCGCACCGACGGCAGCAAACGAATAGCCGACAACACCCTTGTTGCCCTCACATTGATGATTGCCGAGAGTCGCACCGAAGAGAAAGACATAATGGTAAAAGTAGTTGTAAACCTCATTAACCAACAGAACCAATGAAAACCTATACACCACAACTAAACGACCATAACAAGCAGGAATACCCGCCAATGCACACTGTAGAACACATTTTGAACCAGACGATGGTTCGGATGTTCGGATGTGAGCGTAGCCGCAATGCACACATAGAGCGCAAGAAGAGCAAATGCGACTATACCCTGCCCTGCGCACCGAGTGACGGAGAGATTGCAGCCATAGAGCAGCAAGTGAATGATGTAATCGCGCAACAGTTGCCCGTAACAATCGATTTTGTAACACGCGATAATGTCCCTGCAGGAGTTGACTTGAGCAAATTGCCTGCAGATGCCAGCGAGACCTTGCGCATTGTCCGTGTGGGCGACTATGATGTGTGCGCTTGCATTGGAACACACGTGGATAACACAAGCGAGATTGGGCGGTTCAAGATCATCAGCCACAGTTTTGAGAACGGCACATTGCGTCTGAGGTTCAAACTGGAGAAATAACAGCAATAAAACCGGCAACAACCGCTAATTTAACGGAAAAAATTCGTACCTTAGCAAAATATTAGTAAACTGCGCAAAATGGTAAACAAAACCCAACGGATATATACATCAACCATTGAAGGAACATTTGAAGAGATGCTCCGCAATGCGTTATTACAGGTTGATGCTGCAGGGTTGATAAAGTTAGCCATTTTCTGCGAGCCATTAGACAACGCCGATTACAAGCAGAACCTTGATACAATAGACAGGGTTACAAAAGAAGTATTCGGCGAGTTGCCACCGCTCACAAGCTACATTTCACAAAAGACATCGCACGGTGGCATAACAGTTGAAGCTACATATATTACCGACAGCAATGCAACAGTCGAGCATCACCGTAACTACAGGCTCATCAAGAGCAACGGTTGCACCGAGATTGTAACTGGCGGCATTGTTCCAAGATTTGACGGTGGCAGCACCTTTGAGCAGTCAATTGACATCTTTGAAGGCATTGGCAAAATGCTCTCAAGCAACGGTTTCAAGCCAAGCGACATCTACCGCCAATGGAACTACATCCCGGGAATCACAGTGCTTAACGACGGCAGCCAGAACTACCAGGAGTTCAACGATGCACGCTCGATATTCTACGGCCGCGACAACTGGGCTGGCGGATACCCTGCAGCAACAGGAATCGGAACTAGTGCCGGCGGCGTGGTGGTTGAGGTTTGCGCCATAAAGGGCGAGGACTGTGCCAACCAGCCAATCGATAACCCGTTGCAGATTGCAGCGCACAACTACTCACAGCAGGTGCTAGACGGCAAGGTAATTGAACAGTTGAGCGAGAGGACTACACCAAAATTCGAGCGCGCAAGAGTGCTTGGAAAGAGAGTTTACATATCGGGCACGGCAGCCATAAAGGGCGAGTGCAGCAACTTCGGCACCGACACCGTTGAACAGGCAGCCGAGACCATGGAAATCATGAACAGACTCATCTCCAAAGAGAACATCCCCGTGGAGAACAACGGCGCGCAGTATGACCTGTTGAGAGTATATGTAAAGCGCGAAAACGACATCCCTGCCGTATGTGACTACATGCAGCAGCACTACCCTACAGCACAGAAGCACTATCTTGTGGCCGATGTATGCCGTCCCGAGCTTCTCATTGAAATTGAGGGCGTGGCACGTATCTGATTGCCACTACAAATTATAACTATCATTTTTCACTCTACACAATTCCAATTTACATGAAGATTATGAACAAGATTATGGCAGCAGCCGTTGCTTTGGCTGCCTGCGGATGCGGAAGTGGTAAAATTGTCACAAACCAAGACAATGAAAAGACCGCCGAAAAGTATGCCAACCCATTGCTCACGGACTTCAACACACCGCACGGCATTGCCCCATTTGCAAGCATCACCATAGACAACTACCGCGAAGGTATGTTGCTTGGCATGGAGGAGCAGAAGAAGGAGATTGAGGCTATCACAAACAACAGCGAGGCTCCTACATTCGAGAACACAATTATAGCACTTGACCAGTGCGGACAGTTGCTGCGCAAGGTACGCGGTACATTCAGTCC
Organism: Bacteroidaceae bacterium; assembly: GCA_017381475.1. GTDB lineage: Bacteria > Bacteroidota > Bacteroidia > Bacteroidales > Bacteroidaceae > HGM04593. Next base: position 12,005 of record JAFOCD010000155.1, on the reverse strand, counting down.
GCTCTCAAGCAGTAACTCTACCGAGCAGATGCGCGCACTGCAGAAGGAAATGTCGCCACTGTTCTCGGCTCACAATGACGATATTTACCTTAACGAGAAGCTCTTTGCACGCGTAAAGGCTGTATATGAGAACCGTACTGCGCTCACCCTCACCGCCGAAGAGGCAAAGATTCTTGAGAACATATACAAGCGTTTTGTAAACAGCGGTGCAAACCTCAACGATGAGCAAAAGGCAAAACTGCGCGAGTTTAACAAGGAACTTTCAATGCTGCAGCTCACATTCTCGCAGAACCTCCTGCACGAGACAAACAACTCTTTCGTTGTAGCCGAGAGTCTTGAGGAACTCAAAGGCCTGCCACAAGCAAATATTGACGCAGCTGCAAAGATGGCTGCCGACAACGGACAGCCCGGCAAGTGGATGTTCAACATGCAGCGTCCAAGCTGCAACCCAGTGCTGCAGTATTGCGAGAACCGCGAGTTGCGCGAGAAAGTTTACAACGCCTACTACAACCGTGGCAACCAGAACAACGAGTACGACAGCAAGGAGATATGCGCCAAGATTGTATCCCTGCGTCTTGAGAAAGCAAAACTCATGGGCTACGAGAACTATGCACAGATGGTACTCGAGGACCGCATGGCAAAGACCCCCGAGGCTGTATATAACCTTCTCGACCAGGTGTGGGCACCAGCCGTAAACAAGGCAAAGCAGGAGATTGAGGACATCCGTGCCGAGATTCGCAAGGAGGGCAAGGACTTTGAGCCTGCAGGCTGGGACTACATGTACTACCTCGACAAGGCAAAGAAAGCCAAGTTTGCGGTTGATGAGCAGGAGATAAAGAACTACATGGAAGCCAACAATGTAATGGATGGTATCTTCTATGTTGCAAACAAACTCTACGGCATCACATTCAAAGAGATTACAGCCGAGGTACCATCATACGAGCCAACAGCGAAGGCATACGAGGTTATAGACCGCGACGGTACCCTGCTTGCAATCTTCTACAGCGACCAGTTCACACGCGACAGCAAGAACGCCGGTGCATGGTGCACATCGTTCCGTCCACAGAGCTATGACGCCAATGGCAAGCGTATTGTCCCCATTGTGGTAAACAGTTGCAACATGACTGCCGCAACAGAGAACACACCGGCATTGCAGAACATTGACAACGTGAAGACAATGTTCCACGAGTTCGGCCACGCACTCCACAACTTCATGCGCGATGTAAGGTACAGCAGTGCAAGCGGTGTTGAGCGCGACTTCGTTGAGTTGCCATCGCAGATCAACGAGCACTGGGCATTGGAGCCCGAGGTGCTTGCAGTCTATGCAAAGCATTACCAGACAGGCGAGGTTATCCCAATGGAGCTGGTAGAGAAAATCCAAGAGAGCGACAAGTATGGCCAGGGCTTCGCAACTGTAGAATACATAGCTGCATCACTCAGCGACATGGACCTTCATGTACTCACCGAGGTTCCTGCCGACCTTAATGTAATGGAGTACGAGGCACAGAAACTTGCCGAGCGCGGCATCCCATCGCAGATTCTGCCACGCTACCGCATGACCAACTTCAGCCACACAATGGGTGGCGGATACAGCGCAGGCTACTACAGCTACATGTGGGCCGAGGTGCTCGATGCCGACGCATTCGAGGCATTCAAGGAGACTGGAGACATCTTCAACCCCGATGTTGCCGACAAATTCCGCAAATATGTTCTCACCCCCGGCGGCATCGACGACGGCATGACAATGTACCGTAACTTCCGCGGCCGCGAACCAAAAATCGACGCACTGCTGAAGAACAGAGGTTTCTGAACATACCAATCATAAAACGAAAAATGGCTGCTATGGCAGCCATTTTTTATTGCATATCAAAAGAGAACAGATGCTCTTTTCAACTTAATTCCGTATAAATCAGAAAATAAAACACGACTATACTTGCAAATAAAATAATAAATGCTCATTTTTGTATTAACACAATGTGTCAACGCGAAGGAGCGTCGGCAAACACTATTACCGGAAAGACCAAACACACACTGCAATGATAAAGAGAAGCATTCTATTTTCATTTGCCATGCTGTCTGCACTTTTTTCACAGGCACAGTCGCTCGATGAGTGCCGCAGATTGGCACGCGAACACTATCCTGAAATCAGGCAATACAACCTGATAGAAGAGACCGAGCAGTACAATATCTCCAATGCAATGCGCGCATGGATACCACATGTGGTACTTTCGGGACAGGCCACCTACCAGTCAGCAGCTCCCACCTACCCCGATGACTTCAACGCCATGCTTGCAGCATACGGCATGGAGATGTCGGGCATACGCAAGGACCAGTACAAGATTGCCATTGATGTAGCCCAGAACATCTGGGACGGAGGCGTCTCAAATGTAAACCGCGAGATAGCCAAGGCCGACGCCGCCGAGCAACGCAGCATGGTCGACGTCTCGCTCTACGACCTGCAGTCGAGAGTCGATAACATCTACTTTGGAATACTACTGCTTGACGAACGCGTTGCGCAGACTGGAACCATGATCGAGGTTCTGGCAAGCAACCTTGACCGCATACGCGTGTACCACAAGAATGGCGTAGCAATGCAATCAGATGTCGATGCCTTGGAAGCCGAACTGCTCACTGCGCATCAAACACTCGAACAGGTCAAGGCCTCACGCGCCAGCTACCGCAGGATACTGGAGACCTTCATAGGGCAGGAACTTACCGACGAGAAACTGCAACGCCCGGCAATGACCGATGTCATTGACCGCAGTTCAGCACGCCCCGAGCTCATGCTCTTCAATGCACAGAACGACAAGATCAACGCACAGCGCAAGGCCGTGACGGCCTCGCTCATGCCACAGTTCAGCGCATTTGCACAAGGTTTCTACGGCTACCCCGGACTGGACATGTTCAAGGGCATGATGTCTTCCGAATGGTCACTAAATGCAATAGTCGGAGTCAGGATGTCATGGAATATCGGAGCACTCTACTACAGGAACAACAACCTGGGCAAGCTGGACGCTGCCGAGAAGCAGGTTGACATACAGCGTGACATCTTCCTGTTCAACACCCGCATGCAGGTGACGCAGGATGATGGTGAGATAAACAGACTGCGCAATGCACTCAAGGACGACGACCGCATTGTCGAACTTCGCCGCTCGGTGCGCATGTCAGCAGAATCAAAGATGGAAAACGGAGTCATTGACGCTACCGACCTGCTGCGTAAAATTGCCGACGAGACAGCAGCCACCCTCAACCGCAGTACACACGAGATTGAATTACTACAAGCAATATACAGATTAAAAACGACATTAAACCAATAGAACTATGAAACGGTTATTGTATATTTTCGCAATACTATCCATTGCTGCATGTGACGAGAGCGTTGATTATGATGCACAAGGAACATTCGAGGCAACAGAGATCACAATCTCGGCCGAGGCCAATGGACGAATACTCAATTTTGACATAGCTGAAGGAGAGAAAATTGCAGCCAACACCATCATTGGAACAATAGACAGCCTGCAGTTGCACCTGCAGCGCAAGCAGCTGATGGCACAACACTCGGCACTCCTTAGCAGCCGCCCCGACAAGGAGAAGCAGGTAGCATCACTGCGCAAACAGATTGCAACACAAAAAAAGGAGTTGCTGCGCGCCGGCAACATGCTTCGCGAAGGAGCCGCTACACAAAAGCAATATGACGACCTCGAAGCTCATGTCAACATCCTTGAAGAGCAGCTCTCGGCAGCACTTTCGACCCTCGACAACAGCACCATAGCAATCAACGAGAATGCCATGGCACTCGAAGCACAGATTGAGGCTCTTGACGACCTCATATCAAAATGCAGCATCAGCTCGACAGTCAGCGGAACCGTCCTTGTAAAATATGCCGAGGCCGGAGAACTCACCGCCGCCGGAAGACCACTCATGAAGGTTGCCGACTTGGACAATATCTATCTGCGTGCCTACTTCACATCGGACCAGCTCTCGAAGATAAAGCTTGGTGACGAGGTAAAGGTTACTGCCGATTTCGGCGGTGACGAGCGCTACGATTATGTAGGACGCATTGCATGGATATCGCCCGAGAGCGAGTTCACCCCCAAGAGCATACAGACAACAGATTCGCGTGCAAACTTGGTCTATGCCGTAAAGATTGCGGTAAAGAACGATGGCAAACTGAAGATTGGCCTCACCGGAGAGGTCAGACTATAACCATGACAGCCATAAAAGTTGAAAATATATCAAAGAGTTTTGGCAAGGTAAAGGCTCTCGACCGCATATCGTTCGAGGTCAAGAAAGGAGAACTGTTCGGTCTCATTGGCCCCGATGGTGCAGGCAAGACCACCCTATTCCGTTTGCTCACGACACTGCTGAACCCCGACGAAGGAAACGCCCAAGTCAACGGTTTCGACATTGTCAAGGAGTACCACGCCATACGCGAGCGTGTCGGGTACATGCCCGGCCGTTTCTCCCTCTACGCCGATTTGACAGTGGAGGAAAACCTCAGTTTCTTTGCAGCGCTGTTTGGTGTCAAGGTAAAGGACTCCTATGACCTTGTAGCACCCATCTATCACCAGATAGAGCCATTCAAGAAGCGCAAGGCCGGCAAGCTCTCGGGAGGCATGAAGCAGAAGTTAGCCCTCTCATGCGCACTCATACACAGGCCCGAGGTGCTTTTTTTGGACGAACCCACAACCGGTGTCGATGCAGTATCGCGCAAAGAGTTCTGGGACATGCTCTCGAGTCTCAAGCAGAAAGGAATAACCATCCTTGTCTCTACCCCCTACATGGACGAGGCTTCACGATGCGACCGCATTGCCCTGTGCGACGAAGGAAGCATCCTTGGCATAGGCACACCAACAGAGATAGTGAACGCTTTCGACTCTCAACTATATACGGTCAAGGCCGATAACATGTACAGGCTCCTGCAGGAGACCCGCAAGGCAACAGGCGTTGTAAAGTGCTATCCATTTGGCGAAGCACACCACCTTGTCGCCGACAGCAGTTTCAGCACAAGGCAGTTCAGGCATGAACTGTCCCATGTAAAAGGATTGCAGATAGAACCGGCAACACCCTCAATTGAGGACATGTTCATTAAACTCATGAAAAGATGAATGACATCATAATATCAGTCAAGGAACTGACAAAGCGTTTCGGAGATTTCACTGCCGTCAACAGCATCTCGTTCAATGTAAAGAGAGGCGAGATATTCGGTTTTCTCGGAGCCAACGGCGCCGGCAAGACCACTGCCATGCGCATGCTGTGCGGACTGAGCTACCCAACCTCGGGCAGCGGCACCGTTGCCGGCTATGATGTCATGCGCGAGGGAGAGCTAATAAAGAGACACATCGGTTACATGAGCCAGCGTTTCTCATTGTACAACGACCTCACCGTGTGGGAGAACATAAGACTATTTGCCGGCATATACGGCCTGTCAAAATCGGAGACCGCCAAGCGTGCCCAAGAGCTACTCGAAAGGCTCAATTTCACAGCAGAGCGCAACACCCGCGTCGGATCCCTGCCCCTGGGTTGGAAGCAGAAGCTGTCGTTTGCTGTAGCGACAGTCCACCGCCCCGAAGTTGTCTTTCTTGACGAGCCAACCGGAGGTGTCGACCCCATAACTCGAAGACAATTCTGGGAAATGATATACGAAGCGGCCGACGGCGGCACCACCATATTCATAACCACCCACTACATGGACGAAGCCGAATATTGCACCCGCGTATCAATAATGGTCGATGGCGAGGTACGCGCACTCGACACCCCGGCGCGTCTGAAAGAACAATATGCTGCAGAGTCAATGGACGAAGTGTTCCGTACATTGGCACGCGGTGCAAAACGAGGAGAATGAAACTATGAACAGTAATTTCCTGTCATTCATAAAGAAAGAATCATTACACATCCTCAGGGATGTGCGCACAATGATGCTCGTGTTGCTCATGCCCATTGTACTGATGATTGTCTTTGGTTTTGCAATATCTACCGAGGTCAACAACCTGAATGTAGCGATAGTTGCCCCCAACTACTCCGACGGGGTCAGACAGGCAGTTGACAGGCTCTCCTACAACCCCTATTTTACCATCACCGAAAACATCACCAACGACGACATTGACAAGACCCTGCGTAGTGGCCAGGCCGATGCCGTTGTAGTCTTCGACGAGGATTACGACCACCTGCTGGCACAGCGCGAACAGGGAATAGATACACAGCCGGCAGTGCAGTTCATCTTTGATGCCTCAAATACAAATGTAGCACAAACCGGAGCCACCTACCTGCAGAATGTTATAGCAGCCGACCATACACAACAGGAGCTCCTGAACATGCACCTGCTGTATAACCCGCAGATGAAATCGGCCTACAACTTTGTACCAGGCATCATGGGACTCATATTCATATTGATATGCTCAATGATGACATCAGTAGCCATAGTACGCGAAAAGGAAGTAGGCACCATGGAAGTACTGCTTGTCTCACCGGTGAGGCCAACGAAAATCATCTTTGCCAAGATGATCCCCTACTTCATCATTTCCTGCATCAACCTTGCCACCATACTGCTCATTGCCAAATACATGCTCGACATACCAATGAGCGGCGGCATGGGTGGCATCATCATCGTATCCTTGATTTACCTTATACTCTCACTCTCATTGGGATTGCTTGTATCCACAATGTCCTCATCGCAAGCCATCGCACTGCTCATATCGGCAATGGTCATGATGCTCCCAATGATGTTGCTCTCGGGCATGGTATTCCCCATCGAGAACCTGCCTTCAGTACTGCAGCCACTGCCATACATTATTCCGGCGCGTTGGTACATCGACGCCATCCGCAAGCTCATGATCATGGGCCTGCCATTATCGGCAGCAATGAAAGAAATCATCATACTATCCTCCATGGCAATTGTGTTCATGGGAATCGCGCTCAAAAAATTCAAAGACAAACTTGAATAGACAACAACATGAGACAACTGTTCATACTTATACAGAAAGAGTTCATACAGATATACCGCGACCCGCTGCTGCCGAAACTCATCTTTATATTCCCGGTAATTGTCATGCTCATCATGCCATGGGTAACAAGCATGGAAGTCAACAATGTAAACATAGCAATCATTGACGAGGACCAATCCACGCTGTCGCACCGCATGACCAGTGACATACGCGCCACCAAATACTTCACAATCAATGACGAAGCCACCACATACGACGTAGCCCATACCCTGTTAGACGATTGTGAAGTTGACATCATATTGTTCATACCCAAGAACTTTGAGCAGGACATCACTAGTGCCGAACCACAGGCACTTGACATATCGGCAAACGCCGTAAATGCCACCAAAGGCACCCTTGGCAGCCAATACCTTGCCCAGACAATTGGTTCAACACTTTCAAAGTACATGGACGAACAGGGAGTCAAGCAACTCTCGGACCTTGTCACAATACAGCACCGATACAACCCCACATTGAACTACCGTTACCTCATGATTCCGGCACTCATGATCATACTGCTCATTATGATATGCGGTTTCCTCTCTGCAATAAACATCGTCTCGGAAAAGGAGAACGGAACAATAGAGCAGATCAATGTCACCCCTGTAGGCAAATTCACATTCGTTCTTGCAAAGCTCATACCCTTTTGGCTCATTGGACTCTTTGTAATATCAATAGCAATGATTATAGCATGGTGGATATATGGCTTGGTACCCGTAGGCTCCTTGGGCAACATATACCTTGCATCAATCCTGTTTATTCTTGGATTCTCGGGCTTTGGCGTAACAGTAGCCAACCTATCCGAGAACATCCTGCAAACCATGTTCGTCATGTTCTTCTTCATCATGGTCTCAATGTTGTTGAGCGGCCTGCTCACACCCATCAGCTCAATGCCCGAGTGGGCACAGCATTTGACAGTAATACTACCACCCAGGTACTACATTGAAATCATGCGCTCAGTCTATCTGAAAGGAAGCACATTCATGGAACTGTGGCACAATTTTGCCGCACTGGGCGTCTTTGTCATAGTGTTCAATGTACTGGCGGCTGTCACATACAAGAAACAGGCATAAAAGAAAGACACACGGCCGGACAAAAGAGATTTCCAAGCAACACCTGCTTTTATCATTAACAAATCATAAAACCGCCACTCACCGCGAACCAACACGCACCACCTTGCATTATATATGCAAACGGCACGGCCGTGGCGGGAATTCAATAAGTCACTCCACGAGAGACTGCGACCCGGCTAACAACCTGCATCACATTGGGGTCGTTACTACCTGGCTCTGCGGCGTGCCGTTTGATTGTATAACCAATTTTAAAAACAACAATTATGAGTATGTTAATGAAAAGAAACGGTCAGCAGTGGTTACCAAGTATCTTCAATGATTTCTTCAACAGTGACGTCCTTGTACGCAACAGTTCAACAGCACCGGCTATCAATGTATTCGAGACCGAAAAGGAGTACAAGGTTGAGGTTGCCGCAGCCGGCATGTGCAAGGACGATTTCAAGATTCACATAGACAGCGACAACGACCTCACCATTACAATGGAGAAGAACTGCAACTGCTGCAAGGAGAGCGGCGAGTGCAGCGACGGCAAGTGCGATGACAAATGTGATGACCACAAGTGTGACGAAAAGAAAGATGAGAAGAAACACGAAGAGGGTCGTTTCCTGCGCCGCGAGTTCTCATACACCAGATTCCAGCAGACCCTTATCCTGCCCGACGATGCCGACACCGACAAGATTGAGGCAAAGGTGAAGCACGGTGTGTTGCGCATTGACATCCCCAAGAAGGCTCACGGCAACGAGCAGAAGGTTAGTAGGATGATTGCCATTGGATAATATGAGGTTGACATACGCGTAGTGTTAATCCCCCCTCGGTCATAAAGCCCCCCTTTGTTGCATTGAGATGGGAGGGTTCCTCCACTCGCAACGTAGGGAAGGTGTCGCGAGCAGAGCGAGTGACGGAGGGGAGTTCAAGAACTATTGTGGCGGTGTGCTGTTGCACACCGCCGTTTTTTTTCGTATCTTCGCAGAACATCCGCAAAAAGAAAACAAACAAAATATAAACGCGATGAAGAAAATTTTTTATTCACTTTTTACACTATCGATTATGCTGACAGGTATTGCATGTTCAGAGAAGGAGAACAAGGAGCAGGAGAGCAACAGCATTCTCAAGGAGAGCAAGGCGCCATTCGGGGCGCCTGAGTTTGCGACATTAAAGGTAGAGGATTACAAGGAGGCTTTTGACAAGGGATTTGCCGAGAAACGCGCCGACATCAAGACAATCATCGAGAATACCGATGAGCCAACATTCGCTAACACCATCGACGCTTTGGAGATGAGCGGCAAGACACTCGACAAAGTTTCGGCAATCTTCTTCACTCTCAACGAGAGCGACAACAGCGAGGCTACCACCGAGATTGAGAACTATGTAGTGCCAAAGATGACCGACCTGAGCGGCTACATCTACATGAATGACACACTGTTCACCCGCATCAAGACACTCTACAACAAGAAGGAGAGCCTTGGACTCAACGAGGAGCAGAGCATTGTGCTCGAGAACTACTACAATGCCTTTGTACGCGGCGGTGCACTGCTGAGCGAAGAGGATAAGGCAACCATGCTCGACATTGACACCAAGCTTGGACTGGCATCAATCAAGTTCAACAACAACCTGCTTGCCGACAACAAGGCATTCAAGCTTGTCATCACCGACGAAGCCGACCTCAAAGGCCTGCCACAGGATGTAATTGACGCAGCAAAATGCGAGGACGGCACTTGGGTGTTCACACTCGACAAGCCAAGCTGCATCCCATTCCTGCAGTATGCCGACAACCGCGAACTACGCGAGAAGGTATACAAGGCATACTATGGTCGTGGCGACAACAACGACAGCAACGACAACAAGGCTATTATCAAGGAGATTCTTATCCTGCGTCAGCAGAAGGCAAAGTTGCTCGGATTCGAGAGCTACGCACACTTTGTACTTGACGAGAAGATGGCAAAGACCCCAGAGGCAGCCCTTGACCTGCTTGGCAGCATTTGGGAACCAGCCGTTAACCGTGCCAAGGAGGAGAGAGCCGAGTTGCAGAAGATTGCCGACCGCGAGGGTGCAGGCATCAAGATTGAGGGTTGGGACTGGTTCTACTACACCGAGAAACTCCGCAAGGAGAAATACGCGCTCAACGACGAGGTCATCAAGCCATATTTCAGAATTGAGAATGTGCTGCAGGGGGCATTCGACTGCGCAAGCAAGCTCTACAACATCAAGTTTGTGAAGCGCAACGACATCCCTGTATACTACGAGGGCGTTGAGGCATACGAGGTGCTCGACAGCAACGACAGCCACCTTGGTATCTTCTATACCGACTTCTTCCCACGCGCATCAAAGCGCCAGGGTGCATGGATGACAAACTTCGTTAACCAGAGAAACATCGGCGGCGAAAATGTGCGCCCAATGATTGTAAATGTTTGCAATTTCACAGCACCACAAGGCGACACCCCTGCACTGCTCAACATCGACGAGACACGCACACTGTTCCACGAGTTTGGCCATGCGTTGCACGGCATGCTCACACAGACACACTACCCCAGCGTGAGCGGTACAAATGTGAAGCACGACTTTGTAGAGCTCTTCTCACAGATTAACGAGAAGTGGTCTATCCACCCCGATGTCATGCCAACTTTCGCTAAGCACTACCAGACAGGCGAGGCAATCCCAGCTGAGCTCATCGAGAAGATGCAGAAGAGCTCGCACTTCAACTCGGGTTTTGAGACAACCGAATTAGTTGCGGCAGCACTGCTCGACATGAAGATGCACCTCATTGACGACTATACCGACTTCGACTGCAACGAGTACGAGAATGAACTTCGCAAGGAGCTTGGTTTCATCCCCGAGATTGAGTACCGTTACCGCAGCACCAACTTCGCCCATGTATTCGGTGGTGGCTACGCTGTAGGTTACTATGCTTACCTTTGGGCCGAGGTACTTGACTGCGACGCATTCGAGCTGTTCCTTGAGAAGGGCGTGTTCGATGCCGAGACTGCAGCAAGCTTCAAGCAGTTGCTCGAAATGGGTGGCAGCAAGGACCCAATGCGTGAGTACCGCCGCTTCCGTGGCGCCGACCCCAACCCCGATGCACTGCTCCGCGCAAGAGGACTCATTTGATAATCATATAACAGCCTCCCCTCCGCCCTACGGGCACCTCCCCTCCAAGGAGTGGCGGAGTTGTTAACATAGAAACTTATATACAAACACTATGGAAGAAAGAATAGAAAAAGCCGTAGCCCTGTTCAAAGAGGGTTACAATTGCAGCCAGTCGGTTGTAGCGGCATTTGCCGACATGTATGGCTTCACACAGGAGCAGGCATTGAAAATGGCGGCATCGTTCGGTGGCGGCATTGGCCGCATGCGCCAGACCTGTGGCGCCGCTTGCGGTCTTTTCCTTGTTGCCGGTCTTGAGACAGGCTGCACCGAGGGACGCAACGCCGAGGGCAAGGAGGCAAACTACAAGGTTGTGCAGCAGCTTGCCGAGGAGTTCCGCAAACGCAACGGCTCACTTATCTGCGCCGAACTGCTGGGACTTGCAAAGAACGCCCCCACTCCAACAACACCCGATGCACGTAATGGCGAATACTACAAGAAGCGTCCATGCGTGAAGATGGTGGAGGAAGCAGCACGTATATGGTGCGAATATCTTGAAAATAACAAAAAAGAGCAATAAATAGCGACAAAAAGCGGCGATATCATTGAAAATCACGCACTTTTTGTTTGTTATGTGAGAAAAAAGCAGTACCTTTGCACCCGAAATTAAAAAACGACCACATTTTGTGTTTAAACAATTAAGACAAAGGTTGTTACAATTTCAAGTAGAAATTTAATGTTGAATTAAAAATACTAAAGAACTATGATTGAGAATGCTGGTGCATTTGCAGGCCGCATCTGGACTGCTTTGAACGAGACAGAGGGTCTTACTCTTAAGGAGATCAAGACAAAGTCAAAACTGAAAGAG
>JAFOCD010000154.1 GCA_017381475.1 Bacteroidaceae bacterium | reverse complement strand
GTAAACACCGGCCTCAACTGCAACTGTTGATGGGTTCTGAACGAACTCAACCAACTTGCCGTCTGCTGTGTATACCCATGCCATGTCTGCGTTTGCAATCTCAATTGCACCCTCAACGCCCTCGGCTGCAGAAATCTCACCTGCTACATTCTCGACTGATGTATCGGCGTTCAAGCCCTCAGGTTCCTCGGCCTCGCCCTGGTCGCGTGTGTCAACTGCTGCGCGGCCTGGGTTGTTACCTGTAATCTTAACGCCGAAGTCAATTGTGAAGCCCTTGTTTGTCAAACCTGTCGGGAGGAATGAACCTGCAAACCAAGCGTCAGAGAACACGATACGCAAGCGGCTGTCGCCTGGAGTTGCGTCTGTAGGAACCTTGAATGTGAATGTGATACCCGGGTTCTGAATCTCCGGTGTTGCAGACTCGTGTGTACCAACGAAGAAGATACGCTCACCCTCTGGGTCAACCTCAGTCTTGCCCTTTGCAATCTCGGCAGCTGTACGCTCAGTTGGGAGTGGGTGGTCGAAGTCACCGCTGCCGTTGAGGTCGAGCCAACCGCCACCGAAGCACCATTTCAAACCGTCATCGTAGTTCGCACCGACGATTGTCATTGTAACGTTCTGGCCCTGCTCAATCTCAAGGACATGGCTGCGTGCATCGGCATACTGTGTACCATCGGCAACCGGGCTGTTTGCTGTGTAGTTCAAGTTCTTTGCTGCACCGGTTGTTGAAACCTTTGAAACATAACGCTGTGCACGTGCATTGTCTGCACCGTTTGAAGCGGGGTCCATCTGGCTTGTACCGTATGTGTCCTCCTCAACCTTCTCGGGCAGGCTTGCCTGGTTGCCACGTGGAACCTCAACCCAAACAATTGGAGAGTATGTCTTGAGGTCGGTAGATACCGAACGTACACCAATGAATGGAACGTCGTTTACGCTTGCGAACTCAATGTTGCCCACGAATGTTGCCCACTGTGATGTTGTACCCACGAGTGCAACTTTGCCATCCTCGCCGTTCTTGTACAATACCTCGAAATGGTCGATGTTTGCCTCGTCATTGTATACCAATCCCCAGTTTGCGCGTGTCTTTGCTGTTGCATCGACATTCCAGTGCAACTTGAGGTTCATTGTGCTCTTTGTCTCGTTCTTGACCTCTGCAACAAGGTCCTTTACATTTGCAGGGGCTACAGTGCACTCGTCATTGAGCTCGAGCTTACCGACATAGAGCTGGTAGTTGTTGTTGTTACCCTTAACGCGGAGACCGATGCGCTCAATGACATCGCCGTTTGCTACACCGTTAAGAGCAATCTTCTTCTCCTCCCATGTATTGCCGGCTACATCACCGTATGGGAACTCCAACCAAGTGTTGCTGCCTTTCTTCTTGAGGATGAGGTAGAGGTCGGATGCTGTAACATTCTTCAATGTCTTCACTGCAATCTTTGCGTATGCACCGTTGCCGGCCTTGAGGCTTGTCTTGTAGAGGACGATATCGGTACCTGCAGATGTTGATGCACCTGTGAGCTCGATACATGAACCACCTGTGTAAGCGTCGAGGTGTGTGTAGTTCACGTCAATGTCTGTGCTTACATTTGTAGTGTTGCTCTTGTAACGCAACCAACGGTATGTTGGAACGAGGTCCTGAGAACTCATGTTGTACCACTCGCTGTTGTGAGAGTTCTTGCCCTTGTAGAAGTAACGGTCACCGTTACCAAGGGTGAAGTGTGTGCGGAAGTGCAAGTCGCCCTGGATAGCAGAACGCTCGGGAATCCAGTGTGCCATACCTGCAAATGTCTGCAATGGGAGCTTGCCATTATCTGTTACCCAGTTGTTACCGGTGTTGCTGAGTGCAGGAGTGTTGGCCGGGTTGCGGTTACCACCTGACATTGCACGCTCAAGCAGTCTCTGGTAGTTGCCCTGGATGTCATATGCACCATCACCGGCGTTGAAGCTGTAGAAACGGCTCTGGTCGTGCTCACCCCAAAGACAGATACCCATGTTGTTGCCCTCAAGGTTTGTCCAGCGACGGTCCATTGATGCAATCCATACGCCTGCGTATACATTGTCGGCCTCGCCCATGGCACCTTTGATAGCATCGTATGTGGCACCCAAACCGGCAGCAATGTCATTTGCCTGGTAGTTGAGCATCAGGTCGTGTGTCTTGCCGGTTGTCTTTGTACCATAAAGAGCATCAATTGAACTTGTCTGGTTGCTTGACAATGAAGAGGTGCTTGTGTAGATTGCACTGTGATAGTTGTCGAAACCTACT
>JAFOCD010000153.1 GCA_017381475.1 Bacteroidaceae bacterium | reverse complement strand
GCTCCCTGCTGTGGCATCAATGACCAGTCGGGGTTTGTCTTGTCGCTGTAGTCGGGGTATGTAGCCCTGTTTACATCGACCTGTGCGCTCAGGCTCATTGGCAATGCCACGGCCAGCGCAATAATGGATTTCAAAAGTTTGGTTTTCATAAGTTTTTACATTTAAAATTTTTCTTAGCTGCTTATATGTTAATCTGAAAGCTGCGAGTAAGCGAGTGTGTGGAAGCTTGCTTACACACAAAGCGAGCGAAAGCAGGTTCAATCACACATAGTGTGGTTAAAACTGAAAGGTGAAAGCAGAAGTTTTTACATTTCCGTTTTCCGCTTTCCGCTATTACCTTACTATGATTTCATCCGTGAAGAGCCAGCCGCGTTGTGGGCCGCACTTTGCACGGTAGTTTATGTAGCGCGCTTTGGTATTGCCTTTCCATCCATACTCCTTGAAAGAGAGTCCCTCGTCCCTTACAACAGTATGTTCAATGCGTGCAAGCTCCGTGAATTCGCTACCGTCGCACGATGCGCTGATGATTACCTCGGCGGGGAACCACACATCGGGGATACACATCTGCATGAACTGCGCTGTCACCTCGGTAATCTCTTTCTCTTCGCCCAGGTCAATGGTAACATCAATGCCGTTTCTGATGAATCCCTGCCATTTCTTGTCGGTGTATGTCCATCCGCCGCATACTCCGTCAATGAGAGCCTTGTCGCCACCGGCCTTGTAGCTGTCGCTGTAGGGCGCACTCTCGGCATATGCAATGTTGCCACCGATGGCAAGGTGCTCAACTGGTGCCTGTGCCTCCTTGCGCTGTCCGAACTCGTTGGCAAGGTCAAAGGCATTGTAGCCCTTGCTGCGCAGGTAGTTCGTAGCCTTGATTGCGCGCTCCTTGAACGCGGCATAGTCGCGGTTGACTGGGTTGCTCCAGCCAATCTCGGCAATGGCAAGGATGCGTGGATAAATCATATACTCTACAAGTTCCTCGGTTGGGATGTATTCCACCCAAAGGTTGCCTTGGATCCCGTATATCAGGTGAGCTTTTGCACTGTCAATCTCGGCGCGTGGGTCGTATGAATATACCTTCTCAAGTGGCATATATGGACCGAACGCCATTGGTTGTGTGTGTGGGGCGTCCTGGTAAGAATCAAGGTAGCAGTATCCGCCGGGTGTCATGATTGCCTTGTGTCCGCTATTGACAGCTGCAATTCCACCCTCGGTTCCGCGCCATGACATTACGGTTGCATTTGGTGCAAGACCACCGTCGAGAATCTCGTCCCAACCTATAATCTGTCGGCCTTTGCTGTTCACGAACTTTTCAATGCGCTGTATGAGGTAGCTCTGTAGCTCGTTCACGTCCTTGAGCCCCTCTTCCTCCATGCGCTTCTGGCACAATGGGCAGTGTGGCCATGATGCCTTGCCGGCTTCGTCACCGCCAATGTGTATGTATTCGCTTGGGAACAGTTCGATGACCTCGCAGAGTACATCCTCAAGGAACTCGTATGTCTTTTCATTGCCCACGCAGAAGTCGGCCTGCTTGTAGGGCTCGTGTGTGCATGATAGCTCCGGGTAGGCAGTGAGTACTTCCTCGCTGTGCGCCGGCATCTCAATCTCGGGGATGATGGTTATGTATCGCTCCGCTGCATACGCAACAAGTTCCTTTATATCCTCTTGGGTGTAGTAACCGCCGTATGCTCCCTCGCTACCTTCCTCGACATATTTGCGGTCACCGAACCACCAATCCTTCCAGATTGCAGGTGAACGCCATGCGGCAAACTGGGTAAGACGTGGGTATTTCTTTATTTCAATGCGCCAGCCGGCTGCGTCGGTAAGGTGCAGATGCAGGCGGTTCATCTTGAAATGTGCCATTGCATCAATCTGCTTCTTCACGAACTCTTTACCAAAGAAGTGGCGGCTGACATCGAGCATCAGGCCTCGGTAGGCAAACTGTGGCTCGTCACTTATTGTACCGGTCGGGATGCGGTTATTCTCATCGGCAAGCTGCAGCAGGGTCTGTATGCCGTAGAACAGACCGGCACCGCTCTTGGCGGTTATTGTAATCTTCTTCTTGCCAATTTCGATATTGTAGCCCTCGGGTGCTTCAATGCCATCGACATTCTCCCTTACCAACAGGTTCAGTGTCTTGCCCTTTGACTTTTTGCCTGTATTCAGGCACTCATTGAGCAGATTCTCCAATTTAACTTTGTCCTCCTGAGGCGCTTCGATGTTTATCTTTACATTTGAATCCAACTTGAAGGTGCCATTTGAGAGTACGACAGTACGTGCCAGTGGCAATAAATCCTTGTCCTGTAGTTGTGCTTTTGCTCCGTTATGGCCTATGAGCAGTAGCGCTGTCAATAGGTAGAAAGTGATTGATCTCATATAATTAGTCATAGTATGGGGCGAATATAGTGATTATTTTTAATAATCAAACCGAATTTTAACCAACAAAAGTGAAAAACATGCCGTTTTTCACTTTTGTTAATGAATGTCATTTTTTACCCTCTTTGTAAAAGGCTTTAAAAGTAATAGTGGAAACCTATTGACGGAGAATAGAGAATGCCCAGATTATAGCTGTTGGTTCTGTCAATAAGGGAGTAACTGAGGTTTATAAGGCTTGTTGATATGCCGAACTTTGTAGTAGGCCTGTATTCGAACTGCGCAAGGTTCAGCGAGAGTGTGAAAATACCGGCCTCGTATCCCGAGTAGATGCCCACACCGCCGCCTATGCAGAGTTGCGGCGTGTAGTACAGCCTGTCAATTATCGGCTGGTAGTATGCAATGTTAGGTGTCAATGCAATGACATGTGCATTGGAAGAGACTTCGTAGCTTATTTCACCGCCAACCTTTATTCTGTCGGTGATGAAATGTCCGAATTCAGGGGCTACACTGAAATAAGTGCCGGTGCTCATATAGCCGTTCGAGCCCGATGATGAAACGGCAAATCTTATGTTTCCACCGATATATTTCTCGCCTTTTTCCTGTGCGTTTGATGCTGGAATGGCAAGTGTGGCCATTGTGACAAGAAGAAATAGAATCTTTTTCATTTTATCTGTTTTTGGATTGTTCAGTGTTTGATAAATACCTTTTTTCTGTTGATTATATACACTCCCTGTTGTAGATTATCGGTATCGGTGATGCGCTCGCCATATACTGTGTAGATGCCGTCTGAGCCGTTGTCGCCAACTGCTGCATTGCAGTTTACCGGCGATTTCTCCAGCAGGTCGGTGATGTCATATACTGTCAGGTTCTTGACAATGTAGTCGTGTCTTCTTTTTATCCATTGCTGCATTTGCGGGACAAGGTCGGCGTAGTCGGTATCGTCGCCCCACTTATGTGCATTGTTGTCATACGATTCCTTGGCAAATCCATAATAGTCGGCGATGTATTGCATTACCTCGGTTATGCAATCGTTTTCCACGAACTCGCACCACACTTTGTAGTAGTGTCTTTGGAACTCCCTGTTGTCCATGAGTGCAGTGAAGAATTTGCAACCGGGGTATATGCCGCCAACAATGCAGGTCTTGCCTGTCACATCGGTAAAGTATCTCTTTTCGTCATATCCGAATGCATAGTCGAAATCCCACACCGGGCCAAGGATGAACTTTGAGCCGGGTGAGGTGATGTCGGCTTTCCACAGGAATGTACTCTTGGGGCTTAGTATCTCCCTGTTGAAAACAAGGTCGTTTACCAGTACATAGCGCGCCGCAGCATCAAGGTCTATCACTTCGTCAAGTTTGCCGTTGTTGCATACAATGCTGTCGAGCTCGTTGAACTGCTCCTTTATCACATTGAACATCGCATTCTTGGCGTTGAAGTTGGATATGACAATGGATGTAAGTGATGTGTTGGGGAAATTCTGCGATGGGATGCTGTTCTTGCAATTGTCGTTCAGGAACGATTCAAGCAGTGATGAACTCACCTTGCCGGTTTCAAATTCCTGTAGGTCGGGGTCCTTTATGTTTACGGGCAGGTCGCTGTATGCAGAGCGGAACCGGAATACCTCATCGTAGTAGCTGTCGAGTTCAAGCATATATGCAAGTTCCTCGTCAACATCGACGCTGTTGTTGCTGAGTCCAATCTTTTCAGTAAAGATATAGCTTCCTTGATACTCGCTGTTAATGTATAGCTCTACAGGTATCGTGTGGTTGGTGTAAGGCGCTTTGGCAAGTTGTCCAACTTTCATTGCAATGGCATTGGTCATGAGCGAGCCATGTTGGGGATTGGCAAGCAGTACCCAACTCTTTCCCTTTTTCAGTCCAAAAAGCTTTGTTTTTTCGGCAAACTTTAGCCTGTACGATTTCTTGGCATAGTTCCATGAATTATTGCCGCGCCCCTTGATCTGTACCGTGCCGGAAAAATCATTATAAGTGCCATATCCTGTTACCTTGAAACCTGCACTGAGATAATAGTTGCGGCTTGTAACGGTGTTTCCGTTCTCAATCTCAATGTCTATGCGCGGTACTTTGCTACCTTCGGTCTGCCATTGGGCATTGGCCTGTGTGGCTCCGGTCATAAATGCCAGAATAAGTATTGGGTATATCTGTTTTACCAAATATACCCAAATGCATTTCATGGTGTCTGTGACCTGTTCCATCGGCTTGTCAGAACACCAGTTTCACACTGAAGTTCTGCTTGTCGGCAACTCTGCCTGTGATGTAGTATACAATGCCCTCCTCGGTCTCCTGGCGTACACGGGAAATCTTTACAATATCGCCCGGCATAACCTCGGCATCGTAGTTGATGAGGAGTTCCTTCAGAGGTCTCTCCTTGATGTCCTCGGCCTTTACTGCGTCAATTGCCCATACAACATATTTTACATTGTTTACATGGCCGTTTGTGTCAATCTCGGACCATGTAATCGGGTGCTTTCTCACAAGCTCAGGCTCAATGTCAACAGGGATTACAACTTTGTCGGCAGGGGTCTCTATGGCATCCATGGCTGTGTCGCTCAGTGAAAGGTCATTGTTGCGTACAAGACGGCGTGTATTCATGTCAATGATGAGCCACGATGTTGTGGCAAGAACCATTGGGTTGCCCTCCATGTCACTAAGGATAAAGTCACGGAGATGGAACAGCTTTGATACACCTTTGTGCCAGGTCTTGAGGTTGACCTCCTGACGCCATCTAGGTGTGTTTATAAACTTTACATGTGTACGTGAGAGCACCCATGCTGTGTTGCTGTTTATCATTTCGTCATAACCGAAGCCCAATGTAGAGGCGTTTACATTGGCAGCCTCCTGCATCAGGTCAAGCATTGCTGTAGGACGCATCAGCTGGTTTGCATCTGCCTCGTAACAGGTAATGGTGTAGTCCTTTGAAAATGTCTTGTCCATAATCCTATCAGTTTACTTTTTACAATAATATTTCAGCCAGTTGCCGAACAGTAGCCGTGCAGTTGCCTGCCAACGGTTTACCGGTTCGTTTGCAGGGTCATTGTCGCGGTAGTAGTTCAGCGGCAGTTCAATGGGCAGGCCCTTTGCAACATCGCGCTTGTACTCCCCGTCAAGGGTGTAGAGCGCATACTCGGAGTGTCCTGTGATGAAAAAGTCGCGTGTGCCCTTCTCCTGCATTATGTATACCCCCGACAGCTCCGACTCCGACAGCAGTTCAATGCGCTCCTCGGCAACAATCTCCTCGCGCCACAGCTCGGTGTGGCGGCTGTGCGGTACATATATGGTACTTTCGAAGCCACGGAACAACGGCAGTTCGGGTCTTGCAATGGAGTGGGGGAATATGCCGAACATCTTCTTTGGCAGCAGGTGCTTCTGTATGCCGAACTTCTGGTACACTCCTGCCTGGGCCGCCCAGCAGATGTAGAGCGTTGATGTTACATGTACCCTCGCCCAGTTGAAGATAGTGCAGAGCTCCGGCCAGTATGTGACCTCCTCGTACTCAATCTTTTCAATGGGTGCTCCGGTTATGATGAGCCCGTCGAAACGGTTCTCCTTCACCTGGCTGAATGCCGTGTAGTAGCGTTCCATGTGCTCGGGGCTTGCATGCTTCGGGGTGTGGGTGTCGAGCTTCAGCAGTGTCAGCTCTACCTTTTCGTCTGTTGCGGCAAGCAGGCGGATGAAATCGGCCTCGGTGGTCTCTTTCATCGGCATTATGTTGAGCAGGGCAATGCGAAGGGTGTCCGCGGTAGACTCCTTAAGGATTTCTACCGCGTTGCCCTCGTCAATTACTGCCTGAAGTGCAGGTAAGTCTGCCGGTACTTTAAGTGGCATAGTTAAATGTGAAAGCTGAAAACTTGTGCAAGCGAGCAAAACATAAAGCTTGCTTTGATGTTTTACTGCGAGCCTAGCCAAGTTTCAATCACACGTAGTGTGGTTAAAGGTGAAAACTTACTCTCTTTAGCAGAAAGGAAATATTGCTCCCCTGTTTTAGGGGAGCTGTCGCATAGCGACTGAGGGGTTGGAGATTACCAAATATTCAAACGCTCCTCCTGTGGCACGAACATGGGGCTCTCCTCGGTGATACCGAAAGCCTCGTACCATGCATCGATGTGTGGGAGTGTTCCGTTTACTCTCCAGCGTGAGAGTGAGTGTACATCGCTCTTTGTGAGGTTACGGATCTCCTCATCACGAACATGTCCTGCCCAAACGCCTGAATAAGAGATGAAGAAACGCTGCTCGGCTGTCAGTCCATCAATAACGGGCAGTGGGTTATCCTTTGTTGCCTTGCGGAATGCCTGCAATGAAATCATGATACCGCCGTGGTCGGCAATGTTCTCGCCCAAAGTGAGCTTGCCGTTTGCGTTGAGACCCGGGAGAACCTCTATCTTGTCAAAGAAATCTACAATCACCTGTGTGCGCTCGTTGAACTTCTGTGCATCCTCGTCGGTCCACCAGTTTGCGAAGTTACCGTCCTTGTCGAACTGACGGCCCTGGTCGTCGAAACCGTGTGTCATTTCATGGCCGATTACAACGCCGATTGCACCATAGTTGAATGCATCGTCCTCCTCCATATCAAAGAATGGATACTGCAGGATACCGGCAGGGAAACATATCTCGTTTGTTGTAGGGTTGTAGTATGCATTCACTGTCTGTGGTGTCATGTGCCACTCGTCGCGGTCAACAGGCTTGCCCCATTTCTCGTTAATATGCTTTTCCCAATCGAACTTTGACATGTTACGGCAGTTCTCGGCATAGCTGAGTGTTGGGTCAATGGTAAGCGCGCTGTAGTCATCCCACTTGTCGGGGTAACCGATTTTTACGGTGAAGGTGTTCAGTTTCTCGTGAGCAGCTTTCTTTGTAACATCACTCATCCACTCCTGTGCGTCGATGCGCTCGCCAAGTGCAACTTGCAGGTTCTTTACAAGCTGTGTCATGCGCTCCTTCGCTGCCGGTGGGAAATACTTCGCCACATATAACTCACCGATGATGTCGCCCAAAGCTCCGTCAACAGTGCTCACAGCACGCTTCCAACGTGGCTGCTGAACCTTCTTGCCACTCAGCACAGTGCCATAGAAAGCAAATGTCTCCTCCTCGAGGGCGTCGCTCAGTTCGTTTGCAGTTGAACGGATTACACGCCACTCAAGATAGGCCTTGATTTTGTCCATTGGAGTGTCATTGATGATTGCTGCAACTTCCTTGATAGCTTCGGGGTGTGCAAGGTTCAGTTCCTGTATGCCGTTAATGCCAAGGATGTTGTAGTATGTATCCCAATCTATTCCGGGGATTGTCTTCTTGAGTTCATCGTATGACATCTTGTGGTAGCTGTTCATCGGGTCACGACGCTCGACACGGCTCAGGTGCTTTGCTGCAAGGCGTGTCTCAATTGCCATGACAGCTTTCATCTTTGCTGTTGCTTCCTGCTCGCTGAAACCGTGCAGTTTGAACATGTTCACTACATGCTGGCTGAACTTTGCACGAATGTTTTTTGAAACCTCGTCGTTGTCGCTGTAATACTCCTTCTCCGAGAGTGACAGGCCACCCTGGTAGATACCAAGCTGGTGAGTGTTGCTTTCCATGATATCGGTGCTGATGCCGGTGCCGAAGAAGTTGCCCAAACCAACTATGTAGTTCTTTGCAATCAAAGGAATGATCTCCTCCTTTGTCTGCATTGCAGCAATGGCATCCATATATGGTTTCACAGGTGAAACACCTTCGTTGTTGCGGCGTGTGCTGTCCATTACAAGATTATACAGATCGCCAACCTTCTGTGAGTTGCTACCGGTTTCGCCCTTCTTAGCGGCCTGCTCAAGTACAAGATCCTTCAACTGCTCGCGGTTCTTCTCGCGTAGGGCATCAAACTGTCCGTAACGGGCATACTCGTCTGTGATTGGGTTTGCGTTCTGCCAACCGCCTGTTGCATACTGGAAAAAGTCTGTTCCAGGAACACAGGCCGTATCCAGATTGGCTGTTAGTTTTGTTTCCGTGATGTTAGTCATATCAGTTTTCTGTTCTTTTGTAGAGCACGCTCCAAGGCCTATGGCCACGGCTGTGCAAATAAGTACTTTTTTCATTTTTTATATATTTATATTTTCAAGTTCTTCCATGTTCTGTTCCCATTCGGCAACAACATCGTCTAGCTGTTTCTTCAGGGCTGCATATTTTGAGAAGTTCTCTTGTGTGCTGCCGTCAACTGTGCTCATGACCGCTTCGAGTGCACTTATTGCGCCTTCAATCTCGCCAATCTCCTTCTCGTTGCTCTCGATGAGGCGCTCCAGTTTGCGGCGCTGTTTCTGCACCAGCTTCTCGGCCTCATAGCTAAGACGATTCTCGCTTGCCGGCTTTGTCGCTTCGCTTGTCGCTGCTGTAGTCTTGCCTGTGGCAAGTGCCTCGTTTATGTTGCTTGCATTCTTTGATGCAAGGTAGTCATATATTCCGCCCAGATGCTCGCGTACCTTTCCGTCGCCGAACTCATAGACCTTGGTCACAAGCCCGTCAAGGAATTCACGGTCGTGGCTCACTACAATGACAGTGCCGTCAAAGTCGCGTATAGCCTCCTTGAGTACATCCTTCGACAGCATGTCCAGGTGGTTCGTCGGCTCGTCAAGAATGAGCAGGTTCATCTGGCGCAACAGCAGGCGTATCATTGCAAGTCGGCTTCTCTCGCCACCCGACAGCACCTTGACGGGTTTGTCCGATGCCTCGCCGCCGAACATGAATGCACCAAGAATGTCGCGTATGCGCAGGCGTATGTCACCCGTTGCCACATTGTCGATGGTCTGGAACACAGTGAGGTTCTCGTCAAGGCTTTGTGCCTCGTGTTGTGCAAAATATGCAGTCTCCACATTGTGCCCGATTACAATCTCGCCCTCGTGCTGTAGTTCGCCAAGGATGCAACGCACCATGGTGGTCTTTCCCTCGCCGTTGCGTCCCACAAAGGCAACCTTCTCGCCGCGGTTTATTGTAAAGTTCGCATTCTCGAACACCGTGTGCTCGCCAAAGCTCTTCTTTACATCGTTGCAGATTACAGGGTAGTTGCCACTGCGTGTAGCAGGAGCAAATTTTAGTCTCAGACGGCTTGTATCCTCCTCGTCAATCTCAATGGGGACAATCTTCTCAAGCTGCTTTATTCGGCTTTGTACCTGAACGGCTTTTGTCGGCTTGTAACGGAAACGCTCGATGAACTCCTTTATGTCGGCAATCTCCTTTTGCTGGTTTTCGTATGCCCTCAGCTGCTGTTCGCGGCGCTCCTTGCGTGTCTCCATGAACTTGTCATATGGCAGTTTATAGTCATATATCCTGCCACACGAAATCTCAATGGTGCGTGTTGTCACGGCATTGAGGAAAGCGCGGTCGTGGCTCACAAGCAACACTGCATTGCCACTGCGTGCAAGGAACTGCTCGAGCCATTGTATACTCTCGATGTCAAGGTGGTTGGTCGGCTCGTCAAGAAGCAGTATGTCGGGGTGCTGCAACAACAGTTTTGCAAGTTCAATGCGCATTCTCCAACCACCACTGAATTCGCTTGTGGGGCGTGTGAAGTCGCTGCGGCGGAATCCCAGACCGGTGAGTGCGCGCTCAATCTCTGCCTCGTAATGGCTACCGCCCATCATAGTGTACTGTTCGTTCAGGTGGGTGTAGTCCTCAATTAGCTGGTGATACTCCTCACTCTCGTAGTCACTGCGCTCGGCAAGCTCGTTGTTCATCCTCTCGAGCCTAGCCTCCATCTCATGAATGTGTGCAAAGGCAAGTTCGGCTTCCTCATATACCGTGCGGCCGTCAATGTGGTGCATTACCTGTGGAAGGTAACCGACCGAGAAATCCTTTGGGCGAGATAGCGTTCCGTTTGTCGGTTGCTGCATGCCTGCAATGATCTTCAGCAGTGTACTCTTGCCTGCGCCGTTTTTGCCCACAAGTGCTATTCGGTCCTTCTTGTTTACGATAAAGCTGACATCGCGGAACAGGCTCGTTCCGCCAAAATCAACGCTTATGTTGTCTATTGAAAGCAAAATCCTATATATTTAAATGTATAATAATACTGCCGGTCATTTCCTATGGACTTGCTTGTTTAGTCCTTTTTTGTGCGACCGACGGTCGCAAAGGTACATATTTGAAGCGAGAAATGCAATAAAGGGCATGGCTATGGCATGCCTTTTTCGTTTTTTTATAAAAATTATGAAAAAATAGTTCAAAAAACTTGCACGTGAAATACAATAGCTATATATTTGCAATGATTTCAAAAATGAAATGCAGAAATAATAGAGAAATATGCTATCAAGAGCAGAATTGAAAGAGGAATTGATAAACGCAGGCATCCGCCCGTCGGTACAGCGTCTGGCAATATTCGAGTATGTGCGTAAAAGTTGTCAGCACCCGACAGCCGAGGTAGTATACGATGCCTTGTGCAACGAGCTTGGCTCGCTCTCATTGACAACAGTCTATAATACACTTAAACTGTTTGTGGATGCAGGACTCATCTCAATGCTTACAATAGACGACACATTCCGCTGCTTCGACGGTAACCGTCGCGATCATGCCCATTTCCGCTGCAATAACTGCGGCAAGATAGTGGACCTGCAGATGAAAAAGGAATTCATGTCGCTTGTCGAGGGACTCGACGGGTATGAGATAACCGACGCTCAGCTCTACCTCAAAGGACTCTGCCCAAGTTGCCAAAAGAAATAAAAGAGAATACAATAAAAGAAAAATAACAACTTAAAAATTTATACGACTATGAAAAAGTACATTTGTTCAGTGTGTGGTTATATACATGAAGGTGAATCAGCTCCCGAGCGTTGCCCAATGTGTAAGGTTCCTTCAAACAAGTTCAACGAGTTGCAGGAGGGTCCCATCCAGTTCGTGCAGGAGCATGTAATCGGTGTTGCCAAAGGTTGCGACGACGAGATGATAAAGGACTTGAACAACCACTTCATCGGTGAGTGCACAGAGGTAGGTATGTACCTTGCAATGAGCCGCCAGGCCGACCGCGAGGGCTATCCTGAGATTGCCGAGGCCTTCAAGCGCTATGCATGGGAAGAGGCCGAGCACGCAGCAAAGTTCGCCGAGCTCCTTGGTGACTGCGTATGGGATACAAAGACAAACCTTGAGAAGCGCATGAACGCCGAGGCCGAGGCAAACAGCGACAAGTACCGCATTGCAAAGCGTGCAAAGCAGCTCGACCTTGATGCAATCCACGACACAGTTCACGAGATGGCGAAGGATGAGGCTCGTCACGGCAAGGGCTTCGAGGGCTTGTTCAACCGCTACTTCAAGTAATGAATAGATTTTAAACAATATAAACCCGGACTGTTCACAAACAATCCGGGTTTATATTGTTATGTTACTTATGAGAAAGAGGCTGAAAAGGCTCTTTTGTCGTTACACTCTCCCTCAAAGCCTAACGGCACTCCTTTGGGGAACTAAAGTTGATTTTATCCAAATTCGGTAGCACTTAACATGGAACAAATAAATTTATCCCCTGTATTCGTTTGCACGAATTTTCCCGTCATCGCAAACAATGCTAATTTCGCATTGTCGTCGCAAACATTGCTCGCACGCAATGGCATTTACGCTTAGTGAACTGCGTTTTCCGGGCTTCGTGCAGGTGACGGTTCACCTGCAAAGTTGGGGGAAGGTTTAGGATTACTTCCCAATCGCATTGTATTCTACTGCAGTCCTCAACCTTAATTTATTCACTTGAATTTTCTTCAAGTCGTTCTTTCCCTACTTTTCATCGCGTGAAAAGTAGCAAAAGCGCCCGGCAGAGACAAAATCAGTCGTTTGTTCCTTCTGCTCGCGAGTTGCTTTGCAACATCCCTCGTCCGTCCCTCTCACTGCCTTTGGCGAGCTTTAGCTGCGCTCGTTGCAAAACCCAAGCAAGCTTGCTTTTTACTCGCTGGCATAAACCTTGCCACTTCAAACCTTTCTGCTGTTTGTCGGGTGCTGCGGATCGCACTGCGTACGGCAATTTTAAGAAAAGATAATTGCCGTACTGCGTTTGAACGTACCTCGCACAATGGCCTCCAAACAGCAGGGATTTCCGTTGTGATTTTGACACTGCCGGTTTCTCTTTGATATTACCATTGTACGCGCTAAAATTCGCGATATATGTCAATGAATTTTCATTGCAAAAGTAATTCCCCGCCAAGGGCGGAAGGGCAGCGTTGGGAGGCACAGTGAGCAGCCGAGCAATGCTTGGAAATAGGCGGTATGATGTTTGAGCGC
>JAFOCD010000152.1 GCA_017381475.1 Bacteroidaceae bacterium | reverse complement strand
CAGCAAGCCCTTCAGCTCCTCAACCGGCAGAGTGTGAAGTACACAATCGCCCACCGCACGAGGAAGCACCACCGATATGTTGCCACCACGGCGTTTCTTGTCCGACAGCAACGCATCATATATTTCACCGGCCGAATAGCCACAAGTTATATCAAAACCATATTCAACAAGCAAAGCCGAGAGTTCGTCAGCGACATCGCACAGACCACATAGTGGAGCTATCCTGGCTGCAATGACCATCCCCTTTGCCACCGCCTCACCATGCGAGACACCGAAATTGCTCAATTTCTCAATGGCATGCCCGAATGTGTGCCCGAAGTTGAGCAGACCGCGTATGCCGTTGTCAAACTCGTCCTGCTGCACAACATCACGCTTTATCTCGACACAGCGCGCCACAACCGCCTCGCGGTCAAATGGCAGGGTGTGCAATGTGTCGTAAAGTGCAGCATCAAGTATCATACCATATTTGATTACCTCGGCACAGCCATCACGGTATATTTCAGCAGGAAGGGTATCCATCAGTGCCGTATCGCAGCACACCATTGACGGCTGGTAGAAACTGCCTACAAGATTCTTGCCGGCAGGTATGTCAATGGCAGTCTTTCCACCCACAGAACTGTCAACAGCCGCAAGAAGGGTGGTAGGCACCTGTATGTACTTTATACCACGGAGATAGAGCGATGCCGAAAGGCCGCCAAGGTCGCCCACCACTCCACCGCCAAAGGCGA
The DNA here is from genome assembly GCA_017381475.1 of Bacteroidaceae bacterium. Lineage (GTDB taxonomy): Bacteria > Bacteroidota > Bacteroidia > Bacteroidales > Bacteroidaceae > HGM04593. Next base: position 2,614 of record JAFOCD010000152.1, on the reverse strand, counting down.
TTACAGCATCGCTGCGTGTAATCTGCTCCCGGGCAAGGAAATTGAGGAAGGCCAAGAGATTATCGGCACATTTTGAAGCCTCCCCGGCCGGTATCACATATTTGCAGGCATCGTACCCTGCCGATGCAAGATGCTGCATCATAGCACTGCCGTAGAGCGCATCGACATTGCTGTCGGTGAGCACCGCCAAGCGGCAATTGCCAAGAAGAGGACGGACAAGTTCGCCAATACCGGCAAGCAAGCCACGCCCAATGTGTATATTGTAACAGCGCGACGCGCTGACATCTATAGTCCTGTACTGCATACTCCTTTATTTTTCGGTATTCTCCTTTGCTATGCGACCGTCGCGCAGCAAACCGCACAATGCAGCGGCATCACCGGCCGCTATTGCATCGCGGTATTCATGAAGCGAATTTATTAGCAGGTCAAGCTCACCAAGCAGATGCTCCCTGTTGTCAAGGAAAAGCTCGGTCCACATGTTCTCGTTGAGACGCGACACACGGGTAAAATCGCGGAAACTGCCTGCGCTGTAGCCCTTGTGGTACTGTGCCGACGGGCTCTTTATAAAAGCATTGGAAACCACATGGCACATCTGTGAAGTGTAGGCAATCATCTTGTCATGGAAAGCAGCAGTAGTAACAACGAATTTCTTGAAACCGAGCGGCGCAAGCGACTGCTTCACACGGTCAAAGAGAGCGATATCATCGTGCACTGGAGGCACCATGATGAACGACGCTCCGCTGAAAAGTGTTGCCTTGGAGTATTTGTAACCCGAGTATTGCAGGCCGGCCATGGGGTGACCGCCAACATATGTGAAGCCATGCTTTGCAGCAAGCGCAAAACCGGCATCGCAGACTTTCTCTTTTGTTCCGCAAAAATCCACGACAAGTGTATGTGGCGCTATCAAGGCAGCATTGCCGTACAGGTAATCCATAACGGCTTTTGGTGTTGCCGTGAGAAGCAACAAGTCGCAAGAGGTAATATTCTCACTATTGAGAACTCCATCTACTACACCTTCGAGCCCGGCATAGCCAAGAATCGGCTCATCAATGTCGAAAGCAAGCACAGTTGCACCGGAAGCCTTGAAAGCCTTGGCAGCCGAACCGCCTATGAGTCCCAAACCGACAACACCTACAACCATACCCTATCAATGCATTATGCTACGAATCTCGTTGACACGCTGCGCAACCTCGTCGAACTGCTCGGGAGTGAGCGACTGTGCACCGTCGCACAATGCGCACACAGGGTTGTTGTGAACCTCGATGATGAGACCGTCGGCACCGGCTGCGGTAGCAGCACATGCCATAGGACGCACAAGGCGAGACACGCCTGTAGCATGGCTTGGGTCAACAACGATTGGCAGGTGAGTGAGCTCCTTCAATACAGGAACAGCCGCCAGGTCGAGCACATTACGGGTGTAGTTGTCGTAACTGCGGATACCGCGCTCGCAAAGGATAACCTGCTCGTTACCCTCGGACATGATATATTCGGCACTCATCAGCAACTCCTTGAGTGTTGCCGACATACCGCGCTTTAGAAGGATTGGCTTACTGCTGCGGCCAAGTTCCTTCAACAGTTCAAAGTTCTGCATGTTGCGCGCACCGACCTGAATAATATCGACATCGGCAAAGAGGTCTAGGTGCGACGCGCTCATGATTTCAGTTACAATGGGAAGACCTGTCGCCTCGCGTGCCTTGAGAAGAAGCTGCAAGCCCTCGGCACGCAAACCCTGGAAGTCATAGGGCGATGTGCGTGGTTTGAATGCACCACCGCGCAGGATGTTGGCACCCGAAGCCTTGACAGCATGGGCAACTGCCAGAATCTGCTCCTCACTCTCTACCGAGCAAGGACCGGCCATAATGGCAAAGTTACCGCCACCGATTTTCACCTGGTTCTCGCCAGTGCCGGCAAGAACAACTGTATCCTCGGGATGGAAGCTGCGGTTTGCGCTCTTGAAAGGATCTGTTATGCGTGTCACGCGGTCAATAATCTCAAGACCGGCAAGCAAATCCATGTCTATCTTGCGTGTATCACCAATGAGGCCAAGAACTGTCTGCATCTCACCCTCGGAAACATGCACACGCACATTCTGCGACTCAAGCCAATGAATCAAATTATCGCGCTGAGCCTTTGTTACTCCGTTTTTAAGTACTGCTATCATGGTTAATTGTTTATCTTTATATTAGTTTCAATTAGGAGGATTGCAAATTTACAAATAAACTTCAATTATCCTATATTTTTAGTGAAAATGCTGCCATTTACAATGTATTTTTGTCATTTTTAGACAAAAACAGCATTTCAGGTGTGTTTTTGTAATAAAAAAGAACCGAGGCACTGACCTCGGTTCTTATATTTGGCAAGAAATTGCTCTTTACTTTTTCAAAGCCTTCTTTACCTCTTTTGCAATTGCCTTGTCAGCAGCAGCCTTTGCAGCGTCAAGTTTCTTCTTAGCCTTAGCCTCAGCCTTTGCATCGCCGGCAGCCTTAGCAGCCTTTACTGCATCGTAGAGAGCCCAAAGGTTCTTCTGTGCAGTAACCTTCTTCTGTGCAGCTGTGTAAGCCTCAGCCTCAGCCTCAGTAGCAGCCTCAGCCTCAGCAGTTGCAAATGCATGCTT
>JAFOCD010000151.1 GCA_017381475.1 Bacteroidaceae bacterium | reverse complement strand
GGGTAGAATTTGAAATATATGCATTAGATCCGTTGGGTGTATCGCCGTTAAAGAAGTAGTGTGCGTTGGTGCCGGAGATGTTGTCAAGATAGATATCGCCGTTACATCCGTCTGCACCAAATGCACGACCTGCATTGGCAATGTGCAAATTCTTAATGGTCGAGCCGTTAAGAACATCTATAGCCTTAACATAACCGTTAAAGTTGCCGGCAAAGTCAATTGTGTATCCTTTACCATCAAGGTAAGCACCGTTTTTAACGGTAAGCTTATCTGTTGTTGTAATATCGTTGGACAAAACCACATTTTTGCCTTCGTCGGTAAGTTTTTTGAGCGTAACGGCATGTTTAACGGAATATACCACTTCTGTAGCAGTGCTATCAGTAGAAACCGTTACCTCCGGCACAATTGCATTGGTACCGTTTACAGAGGTGTAACAGAAAATTCTGTCGGCAGTTGCGCCGTTATTCAATTCAATAGAACCGGCACCGCCTTCATTGGCATTGACAACAGCTACGCCGATATATCCACCGTTAACGGTGAAATAGGTCTCTGCTCCACCAAGGATCTTTGTACCGTCGGTATAGCCACCGTCATAATATCCTGCACCACCGAGATTACAGTCGTTTAGAGTCACATTTGCTTTACCGTTGTGGTAAATAGGACTCATACCAACACTTGTCATATCAGTAGTAACATTGTTAAGAGTAACATTTACAAAAGCAGTGTTTCCTTTGGTGTAAAGGGCGTATCTTGCCTTTCCTGCAAGAGTAAGGTCGTTGATAACAATATCGCCGTTTTCAACGCGGATAGCGGTATTGTTCGAAGCACCGTTTGCGGTGGTGCCGTTCATATACAGAGTATGACCGTTACCGTTAATGATAAGTTTCACACCACTTGGAACGTTAATACGATCTTCAAGGTACATATCCTGAGTCAGATCGAACTCTACAACATCCCCGCTATTTGCAGCAGCCATAGCAGATTTCAATGCATCAGCTTCGGCAGTATAAGATGCATCTACGTCATACTGATCATCAAAGCTATCTTCTTCATAAGTAAGCTGAGTAGCCATAATCATAATGTCAAATGCGCCGCCCAGATCCATACCCTGATACTCATTGCCGGCTTCTTCCTGCATCTTGAAAGCCAATCCAAGATAAGCGGTTTCTCCTGCTTCAAGATCTCCGTATGTAGTGTTGCTAATATTGTTAACAAAATCTGCAAGAGTGCCTGCATTGTCCCAACCGGAAATATCTGCACGGTTTTGAGGATATGCCGTTACGCTTGTATTAACATAAACATCAATAACATTTGCAAGGTCGGTTAAGGTGTTCGCAGAAACGAGCTTTGCAATCCATTTGAGAGCAAGAGTGCCTTTGTTTGTAACACGAAGAACCTTTACCTCTGTGTAGCCGGGTTCCCATTTGTCATAATCAAAGAGTGCCTTTTGGGAATCTTTGATTGAAGTCCAGGAGCCATCTTCTTCAAGCAGTTCAAGATCAATCTTTAATGTACCTGCCTGAATTTTGTTACCTGCGGAGGTAACAGAGTCGGTAAACCAAGCGAACGTGCTACCAATGAGCATAGATACGCACATCAAAAGAGAGAGCGCACTAAGCAGGAGAGCACGCTTGGTGCTTTTTGTTTTTGTCATATTACCTATGACCTCCTTTTTTCAAAGTTTTTGTCTGCCGTTTTTCGGCAAACAAAAGGTACAAAGCAAAGGTTATACCCTTTGCTTGCCGCCCAACCCCCGAAGGGGTTGGGTGACTTTGTTAATAGATTATTATAAAAATTGGGGATTACTGAATTTCGAAGTTTGCATCAGTAGCAGCTTCGCCATTGATGGTGTTGCCGCTTTGAGTAAGCGTATATTTCGTGAGTGTCAGACCGCTCATTCCCTCAATGTCAACAACTGTATTCTGGTCGTAGGCGCCGTTAAAGGTATTGTTGGTGCATACAACAGAGAAGGTGTTGTCATGCTGAGGCATGATTTGAACAGCATCGTTGTTGAAGTAATTGGCAGCACTCGCTTCGCACATATTGAAGGTGTTGCCATCGAGTATGATCTCGGAACCCTCAGCAATATTCATTAACTTAACAGCCATAAAGCCGTAGCCGTTGAAGGTACAATCCTTGATCACGCAGTCATCAACATTACTCCACATAAAGATGGCAGCATTCCACATATCAGCGTCACCGGTTGTATACTGATAATTAAAGGTGCAGCCTTCTAAATAGAGGTCGATAGTGTAGTTCTGGTTAGCACCAATGATAGCGGCAGCGCGAGAGAAACCGTTGTACTTTTTGGGAGTGACTTTGAACTCACAGTCGGTGAAGTTCAGTGCGCCGTCGCCCTTGGCTTCAATGGTGGTTGCGCCTGCAAATTTGATATCAGTGAAAGCTGCGGACTGATCGTCAGCGACTGTGAACAGTGCGTTGCTGATAGTTACATCACCGTCGCCCATCAGCTTCACACCATCAGCCACGGCTACGGTAGCACCTACCATGTCAATGTTTTTGCTCACAACAACAGTCTCGCCGGCTGCAGCACTCTCAAGAGTGCTCTTCAGTTTATCTGCATTATCAACCTGTCTGAACAGTTCATTCACTGTACCATTGTTATTTACCAATTCGGCAGACTTGGTTTGCTCGCTCGCCAAAATGAGTTTCTCAACCACTGCGCCATTATTCAGAGTCAGTTTGGAATTGTCAGCATAGTTGGCATTCATAAGCACATTGCCGACATTACCACCATCAACAGTCAGGGCGATTTCAGCACCGGCGAAGATATGGGTACCGTTTCTGTAGTTGCCTTCTTTAGGAAGTCCGGCACCGGTAATGGTGCAGTCGGTCATTGTGATCTCACCTATGCCGTTGAACACAACGGGATAATTATCAGCCTTGTCGAGATCAACGGTCACATTGTTGAAAGAAGCATTAACAGTTGCGTTATTACCGTTATAATCCCAAATAGCGCCCTTGGTAAAGATAGCGTAGGTAGCTTTACCGGTAATTGTAAGGTCGTTCATCT
>JAFOCD010000001.1 GCA_017381475.1 Bacteroidaceae bacterium | reverse complement strand
TGAGACCGGTGCCGAGAATATGGTGGGCGAGGGTATTGTCCCCGAGTTCATAGGCATTGTGAACTATGGTCTCATCTCGCTTGTGCAGCTTGAGAAAGGGTATGCCGATGATTGCGACATCACTCCCGATGAGGCTATGGCGCTCTATGATGTCAAGGCTAAGGAGACGCTTGAATTGATGAAAAAGAAGAACCATGACTATAACGAGGCATGGCGCGGAATGCGCACCACATCATATACCGACCTTATCCTCACAAAAATATGGCGTACAAAGCAGATTGAGGAACTTGGCGGTGCTACAAAGGTTTCCGAGGGCGTCGATGCCAACTACATGGATATGATAAACTATGCTGTCTTTGCGTTGATAAAGAATGGCGTTGTTGATCAAGAATAAAAAAAACATTAAGACCATAGTGAACATTTGCCGGTTCATGCTGGCGGTGGTGATGGTTTTGTCGGGCTTCCTGAAGGCTGCCGACCCAGTCGGCTCCATGTATAAGCTTGGGGAATATGCCTCCATCTTCTCCGTTGACGGTATTACCGATGGGTGGCTGCTGTCTATTGCCATTGTGCAGTCGGCATTTGAATTCCTGCTTGGACTTTATCTGCTTGTAGGTATATACCGCCGGGCAGTGCCTTGGCTGTTGCTCATTTCTATGTCGCTCTTTGTTCCGCTGTCGCTATATCTGTGGATAAACGGTTCAATAAGTGACTGTGGCTGTTTTGGCGAGTCTGTCACAATCTCCAACAGAGCTACATTCTTCAAGAATGTTGTACTGCTTGCTATGGCTGTGGTGGTTTTCCGTGGGCGCAGGCAGGTCGTACACAGGGTGGGCGAAAGGACCCGTTGGCTGTTTGTTCTTTTGTCGTTTGTGTACATTTTTGCAATGCAGGCGGTGGCAGTGTGGCACTTACCTTTGATTGATTCCGGAACTTATGCGACTGGTGAGAACCTGCGCGAAAAGGTTGGTTTCGTGCCCGATGAGTATGAATATCAGTATATCTATCAAAGGGGTGACGAGGAGATTGTGCTTGCTGCCGATACCATTCCAGACGAGGATTGGGAAGTTGTTGAGGTGCGTCCGGTTCTGGTGAAGCAGGGTAGTGCGCCAAAGATTGAGAACTTCTCGATATTGGATTGGGAGTATGATGTTGAAATTGCCGATGAATTGCTTGCAGATACCGGGTATGTGTGCTTTATTGCCATTGAAAAGGTTGAGGAGGCTTCCATGACTCATGTGGACAAGATAAACGATCTTTATGACCATTGTGTGGCAAACGGAATCCGTTTCTGTGCTGCAACAGCATCGGTGGATGATGAGATTGTTTTGTGGCGCAAGCGTACAGGTGCCGAATATCCGCTGTATTTTGCCGATGAGGTGCTCCTGCACTCCATGATACGCTCAAATCCCGGTCTTCTGTTGTTTAAGGATGGCGTTATTGTTGGCAAATGGAATGTGTCGGACATCCCGGATGTTGAGGAACTTGAGGTTTCTCCGACATTGATGCCCGATGCTGTAGAGGTTCCTCATGGCGCTTCCGAGAACTGGCGTTTCTGGGTTATACTGCTGGTTGCAGGGGTAGTTCTGCTTGTTTCTCTTGATGTGATGCTGGTGCGCATATCCAAGAAGAAGAGTGTTGCTAAAGAGTGTGAGGAAGGCGACGTTGCGGAAACTGTTGAAGATGAAATTGAAGAAGTGAATTCTGAAAACAAGTGATATAAATAAAAATACAAACCTTTTAAAAATTTAGAAAAATGAGAAAGAACATTGTTGCAGGTAACTGGAAGATGAACATGAATCTCCAGGAGGGTATTGCTCTTGCAAAGGAACTTAACGAGGCTCTTACAGCCGACAAACCAAACTGTGATGTGGTAATCTGTACTCCATTCATCCACCTTGCGTCGGTAACTCCTATCGTTGATGAGGCTATCATTGGTGTTGGTGCCGAGAACTGCGCAGACAAGGTGTCTGGTGCTTACACAGGTGAGGTTTCTGCATCTATGGTTGCATCTACAGGTGCAAAGTATGTTATCTTGGGTCACTCTGAGCGTCGTGCTTACTATGGTGAGACTGCAGAGATCCTCAAGGAGAAGGTACAGCTTGCTCTTGCAAACGGCTTGACTCCAATTTTCTGCATCGGTGAGGTTCTTGAGGAGCGTAACCAGGGCATCCAGAACCAGGTTGTGTATGAGCAGCTCGCAGGTTCACTCTATGATCTCTCTGCCGAGGACTTCTCTAAGATTATCCTTGCTTACGAGCCGGTATGGGCTATCGGTACAGGTTTGACAGCAACTCCTAAACAGGCTGAGGAGATTCACGCTTACATCCGCTCTACTATTGCCGAGAAGTATGGCAACGAGGTTGCAGAGAACACTTCTATCCTCTACGGTGGTAGCTGCAAGCCAAGCAATGCAAAGGAGCTCTTCGCTAATCCAAACGTTGATGGTGGTCTCATTGGTGGTGCTGCTCTCAAAGTTGCCGATTTCAAGGGTATCATTGACGCTTTCAAGTAATGAGACGCTTTGCAATACTAATATCAATGCTGTTCTGTGCCCTCTATGCCGGGGCACAGAGCAACATTGTTGCCGAAATTGAAAGCTACACTCGTGGCGAGGGTAAGGTGCGCATTAACCAGCCCGACAAACTCATGGACCTGATGGGCTCAATGGCCAATACAAATGGTCAGGTGCAGCAGGTTGAAGGTTTCAGGGTACTTGTCTATTCCGGCAACAACTCGAGTCAGGCCCGTGACGAAGCAAACAAGATGGCCGAATTTATGCGTGCCAACTATCCGGGTGCCGAGGTGTATGTAGAGTTTGTTCCTCCTATTAGAACATGTGAGTATGGTGACTATCGTACACGAGAGGAGGCTGAACTTGTAATGTACCGTTTGAGGAAAACAAAGAAATTCAAGGAGATTTCTGTAAAGAAATGTTTGATTAACCTGCCTTATTGACAAGATGATGAGCGGAGAAGACAGAGAGATGCGTATTGAGGGGCTCAAGGAGTGCTGTAGCAAGATGCTTGGGCTCATTGGTGAAGATGTGGAACGCGAGGGTCTAGTTAAGACTCCCGAGCGTGTGGCGCGTGCCATTCTTGATACCACTGCCGGTTATAATGAGGACCCGGAGGCTATTCTGCGTGCTGCAATGTTCAAGGAAGACTATAGCCAGATGGTGATAGTCAAGGATATTGATTTCTACTCGTTGTGCGAGCATCACATATTGCCCTTCTTTGGCAAGGTGCATGTGGCATATATCCCCAATGGTTATATAACCGGATTGAGCAAGATTGCCCGTGTCGTAGAGGTCTTTTCGCGCCGTCTGCAGGTGCAGGAGAGGCTCACGCTGCAAATCAAGGAGTGTATCCAGAAGACCCTGAATCCGCTTGGTGTGATGGTGGTCGTTGAGGCGCAGCACATGTGCATGCAGATGCGTGGCGTGAAAAAACAGAATTCCATTACTACGACATCTGATTTCTGCGGTGCATTCAACCAGGCAAAGACCCGTGAGGAGTTCATGAACTTGCTGAGGAATAAGTGATTCTTGTTTTGTCATTCTGAGCGTTAGCGAAGAATCTCGTTTCTATTTAAGCGTTGGCCACGCAAAAATAAGGCAGGTTGCACCACGTGGTGCAACCTGTTTCTTGTTTGTCTTTTGGATATGTTATTTATTTTATTCTGCAAACAATTTTACTTAGTGGTCCATCGTAGTCATTAACGAGGATACGTGAAAAAGTTCGCGGTGCAATTGTTACATCGAATATACTCACGACATTGCCGTATAAATCGTAACATACGCATTCTACAACATATTCATAATCTGACACATTTAAAATCTTGCCTCTACCAGTGTCATCATCGTCAAAGGCGAAGCTGAAACATAATTCACTTTTAAAGGTGTAGGGGTCTCCTGCTGTTTGAAGACCAAATTTCTCTCTTGCGTGGTACAAGCCAGAATTACTCCCAGAGGAACGGGTTGTTCCACCCAACATATAATGCACTAGTTCTCTCTGTGGTGTTAGTACAACTTGATTTTTTGAATGTTCTGTGTTGCAGGTGTTGTGTGTATAATTGTGACCAGCAAATGATATTGCAGTTAAAATTGCAAATGATAATAAGAAAAAAGCCTTTTTCATTTTGTGATGTTTTTAATGTGTATTTAGGTTTATCTTCTGCTGAGCTGGGCTCTCCTATTTCTGGTTGTCTTGTTCATATCAGACGCATATTTATAAAAGAAACCTTCGCATTTCCAGCCTTTTACATCTTCAACCCAAGTTCTATTTTTGTCATTTGTTTCAACTTTTGTTGGCGAAGAAGACCTATTTGTTACTGTGGCCAAACTTGCATTTGCAGTCAAAACTGCGATAAATGCTACTGCGCAGATTATAATCTTTTTCAATTTATTTAAAATTAGTTTGTTCCCATACTCACTTAACGGCTTTTCGGGTTACCCCGTTGTACCTTTTTGAGAAATACGCACATAAAAAAACGCGGTACTTTCGTCATATTATCTTCCTAAGGTGTTTGGCGTGACCCCGTTATGATATAATAACCAAAAGCCTATTACTCTTTTCAGAACTTTAAGTCGCAAAACTTTTAGGAAAAAAGAATAATGCAAAACGCTTTTTCTGTATGTCTAAAATGTGCGTACCGGATTATACGCGATGTTTCATAGGCTGTCTGTTTTTTTTATGTTGTGTATGTTACAAATGTATGCAATAATTTTAAATCTTCAAAATTTATTTGTTTACCTTATTATATATACTCGTACACGCGCATCGAGGTGAAATGCGAAAGGTTAAAGCGGAAAACTGTAGGCGTGATATTCTTCTGTGCTGCGTGCGACTTATCACTGCTTTTTAAATACTGACATTGACTTCGCCGCGCGACTAATCTCCGCGCTGCCTGCAATCTTTTGCTACAAACCTTGTCGATGTTGCTTTAGGGTTTATGATAACATTGCCAATACTCGCTTTTCGCGACCCGCAGGGCATAAACTTCGTCTATGCTGCCTGCGATTAATCGCTGCTCGTATTGGCGATGTTTAATGTTCCTGGAACATTAAACATTCATTGCAACGTTACCAAATCCGTAGCTTTTCAGCACCTCGTTTAGTGCTCCTTGGGTTTCTTTCAGGAACTTGAAATCCTCCATGGCTTCCTGCAAAGCGGCAGGGTCGCTTGCGGTTGCAGGGTCTTTTAGGCGGTTCATTGTATTCTTGAGCATGTCATCAACAATGCTCAGCTTGTAGGCAATGGCAAGGCGTGTTGTCTGCTCGAACATCACGGCTTGTTCATTACGTTCGTCGCTCGGTTCAGTGTTTTCCTTGCCCAATATGTGTTGCTCGCTGCACAGTTCGGCTGTCAGGCTCGAAATTTCTGCGTCGGGGTGCGCCATAAAGTGATTCTCAGGGACGAAGTTTGGGTCGTTGATATGTTCTCCGGTCTCGGCAAACATCCTTTTGTATAACGGGTGCGACAACTCTATGCCATCATCGTTGAATGAGTAGTAAAGGTGTGATGCAACAGTCTCGGTAAATGCCGGAGTGTTTGATATCTTGTCCTCTGGAACCTGCAGAATCTTGCTGCCATTCTTCAAAAGGAACTCTATTATAGCTCTCTCTTTATGATGAAGAGGGTTGCTGTAGCTGCTGATTATGCTTTGTTGGAATTCGTTGATTACAGGAGCTCCGTTTGTACCTGTGTCGTTGCTGTCGTTTTCGTCGGCATTGGCTACTGCGGTAGGCTTTTTCTGCATCTCCTCGGCTTTCTGTTTCCTCAGTTTTGCCACCTCCTTGACCAGCAACTGCTCGCTGGTATTGAGCATCTCACTGCACTTCTTTATGTATTCACTGCGCAGAATCTCATTTGGAACAACAGCAATGCTCTTTACGACATCGCCAATGAGTTCGGCACGGCGTATCGGGTCTTCGCCAACCTCGTTCAGCAGCAAGTTGGTCTTGAAGCGGATAAAGTCGACCTTGTTCCTCTCGATGTACTGTTCAACCTCCTCGGTAGAGTGTGTCTGTGAGTAGCTGTCGGGATCTTCGCCCTCGGGCAACAATACTACATTGATGTTCATGCCCTCTTCGAGCAACATGTCAATACCGCGTATTGATGCCTTTATTCCGGCCTTGTCGCCATCGTAGAGTAGGGTGACATTGTCTGTGAAACGATGTATGAGCTTTATCTGACCAGTTGTCAGTGATGTTCCCGATGATGCAACCACATTCTGTATGCCTGCCTGGTGCATGGAGATTACATCTAGGTAACCCTCTACAAGGATGCAACGGTCCTTCTGCATTATTGCCTGCTTCGAGAAGTACAGACCATAGAGGTGGTCACTCTTGTGGTATATCTCGCTCTCGGGTGAGTTTACATATTTTGCTGCCTTGGCATTGTTCTGCAGTATGCGGCCACCGAATGCGACAATCTTTCCCGAAATTGTGTGCACGGGGAATATAACTCGTCCCCAGAAACGGTCTTGCAGGCGGCCGTCGTCGGTGCTGTAGCACACGCCGGTCTTTGCAATAAGTTCGGGGTTGTAACCTGCCTTCACGGCCTTCTGTGCAAAACTGTCGCGGCGTTCGAGGGAATATCCTAGACAGAACTTCTTTATGGTTTCGTCGCGCAGTCCGCGGTGGCGGAAATAGTTCAAGCCAATAGCCTTGCCCTCCTCGCTCTCGTGCAATGTCTCGTTGAAATGCTGCAGGGCGAACTGGTTGATGATAAAAAGGCTTTCGCGTATGCTCTCCTCGCGTTTCTCCTCGTCGGTCATCTCGCGTTCCTTAATCTCTATATGATATTTCTTTGCAAGCCATCTGAGGGCATCGGGATAGCTCAACTGCTCGTGCTCCATGATAAAGTGAACAGGCTTGCCACCTTTGCCGCATCCAAAGCACTTCCATAGGTTCTTTGATGGAGACACGGTGAACGAAGGCGTTTTCTCGTTGTGGAACGGGCATAGTCCAATCATGTTCACGCCACGGCGGCGCAACGCAACAAAATCGCCCACAACCTCCTCCACCTTGGCTGTGTCCATTATCAGTTCTATGGTTTTTCTGTCTATCATATATATTAAGGTATAACAAGTGTAAAGATACAGCAAACTCTGCTTTGTGCAAAAGAAAAGCCCTCTTTTTAATCAACAATGCCGAAGTTTGCGAATTTTATATATTCGCGGTAAAGTTTTCCTTCGTTAGAAATATCTAAATTTGGCATTTAATTTGTAATAAATAAACAAAAGTTTAAATAAATGACACCAAAATGGTTGTTTGCGAAAAATATTTTGCATTTTTCTTGAAATTTCTTTTCGTTTTGTTTGTCATTTCAAAAAGTTGCATTACCTTTGCACTCGCTTTCGGGAAGCAACGCGGCAACGCGATGCGGAACGAAGGGCAATATAGATCCTTGACATCATTCCATACAGACAAGCAGTACAACCTTGCTTTTTTATGAAGCAAGAAGCGTAAGGAACGAAAAACGAACCGTCAATAATTTGAAATAATTTATTCCGGC
>JAFOCD010000150.1 GCA_017381475.1 Bacteroidaceae bacterium | reverse complement strand
TTGAATGCCATTGGTTGACTGGAAAGAAGATTATTGAACAGCCTGTCCGATTCGATAGTTTCGTATGGCTTCTTATTCTTTGGATTTACGCGTTCCTTTGCATAGTTGAAAGCTTTTTCAGTCAAGAAATTTTTCCAACAACCTTCTTTGGGATTCTCTCCATTGCTGATGTAGTTACCGTAATAATGCAAATTGCCATATCTATCTGTATATGGACGAATTTCTTCACCAATCTCAACACGGTAGATAGATTGTAGTTTTCTACACTCTGCAACAAACATTGAATCTCCCTTGTATTCTTCTCCTAAGATATTATTCATAATCTTTGGTTATTTTATATCATCAACATTATCCTGCCTTCGGCAATCTATTCTGTGCGCATTCCGCGGTTGACTTCGTCTTCCTCCTCCTCGCTCGGCAAAATACAAGTAAACTTGATTCTGCTCTCACTCGTTTGTCGGTTACAGCTTGCAAGGCAGTAGTGTATGGCTTCTTCTATTTTCATGTGGACATGGTTGGGTATTCTTGTTCCACGGTGGTGTTGCGGTTGCGCAGTTCCCAAAAGGCGACTGCTGCCGCGGCGGCTACATTGAGCGAATCGACATTGTGCGACATGGGTATGCGCACTACATGTGTGGCCTTGGCGATGGTTTCGGCAGGGAGGCCGTCGCCCTCGGTGCCCATGATGATTGCCAGTTTGGGCAGGGTGGTGAGCACGGGGGAGTCGATGGGGATGGAGTCGTCGGTGAGTGCCATGGCTGCCGTTTTAAAGCCTAGCGAGTGCAGTTGCTCTATGCCACCGTCGAGCCAGCTCCAGGGGACAAGGAAGACGCTGCCCATGGAGACGCGCACAGCGCGTCGGTTGAGTGGGTCGCACGAGTTGCGGGTGAGCAGCACGGCGTCGATGCCCAGTGCGGCTGCCGAGCGGAATATGGCGCCGATGTTGGTGGTGTCGACAACTCCGTCGATAACGACTATGCGGCTTGCGTTGCGGCATATCTCCTCAACGGGCGGCTCAATGGGGCGCTGCATTGCGCACAGCACTCCGCGTGTGAGGGTGTAGCCCGTGAGTTGTGCCAGCAATTCCCGGCTACCTGTGTAAACGGGCATGTCGGGGTGTTGCTCGATGATTGCCGCGGCGTCGCCGGTGATGTGTTTCTGCTCGCACATCAGGGCAACGGGTCTGTAGCCGCTGTTGAGCGCTACATGGATTACCTTGGGGCTCTCGGCAATGAAGATGCCTTTGCCGGGCTCATATTCGCGGCGCAGCTGCGCTTCGGTGAGTGTGCCGAAGAGCTCGCATCCGGGGTGGTTGAGTGTGGTTATTTCAATTATGGGCATGGCTGCTCTTTTCTTTTGTATTGCAAAAATATCATTCCATGCCGAGAAGGCAAATTTTATGGTTCCATATTTTTGTTAAAAAAAAAGATTTTTAAACTATCTTCGCGTTGTAATATGTACCGTGGATAACTGGGTGCGTATGGGAAAACAGATGAATATGGATTATCAGAAATTGCTTGAGGATATTTATGCAAGGGTGTTGCCGCTTGCAGACGAGGGTAAGGTTGCCGATTATATTCCGGCGTTGGCCAAGGTTGATCCTGCTCATTTTGGCATGTGCATAAGCAGTGTCGAGGGCGAGGTGTTCGCGATTAAGGACGCCGATGTGCGTTTTTCAATTCAGAGTATTTCAAAGGTGTTTGCACTGGCCATGTGCCTTGCCGTGAAGGGCGAGTCGCTGTGGACAAGGGTGGGCAAGGAGCCTTCGGGCACGGCCTTCAACTCGCTTGTGCAGCTTGAGGTGGAGCATGGAATACCGCGCAATCCTTTTATAAATGCCGGCGCGCTGGTGCTGACGGATATTATGCTCACATCGTTCGAGAACCCCGAGGAGGAGTATCTGGCGTTTGTGCGTGAGTTGTGTGGCAGTGACACGGTGGGGTATAACGACGAGGTTGCGCTGTCGGAGCGCGAGACGGGTTTCCTGAACGCGGCAATAGTGAACCTGTTGAAGTATCACAAGAATATTGAGTGCGATGTGGAGAGGGTGTTGCGTTTCTACTTCCAGATGTGCTCGGTTGAGATGAACTGCAAGGAGCTCTCCAAGGCTTTTCTTGCCTTTGCCGACCACCGCGGCGATTTCAGCCACGCTGGCATCAAGCTTACCCGCTCGCAGATAAAGCGCATGAATGCCATAATGCAGACCTGCGGTTTCTATGACGAGGCCGGCGAGTTCTCTTATCTTGTGGGCTTGCCCGGAAAGAGTGGCGTGGGCGGTGGTATTGCTGCCATTTACCCACAGCGCTATGCCGTCACGGTGTGGAGTCCGCGCCTGAACAGTAAGGGCAACTCGGT
>JAFOCD010000149.1 GCA_017381475.1 Bacteroidaceae bacterium | reverse complement strand
TTGGACACTTGTCGCGTGAAACACCATGTTTGCCATAGTGACGCGGAGACATGCCATGCGCACCTTTACCGTGCCCCATAGGACGAAGGCCAAAGTGAGTCTTTGAACCGAATATCATATCAAGTTGCTTTGCATTCAACAACTTTGAAAGTTTCTTGTAATATTTCTTGTCAACTTCAACAGCTTTCTCTCTTACCTCCAGCATTGCCTCAATATTAGCTTCCAACTGCGCATCGGTAAGATTCTCGCCAAGAAGCAATTCGGGGCGACAAGCAGCCTTTGCCTCAAGATACTCCTTATACAATGGAGCAAATTTCGCAGCCTTTGAATCATCGAGCAAGAATCTGTCGGTCATTCTTTTAACATGAGCCTCTATTTTATCATCGAACTGTGGTGCCTGCTTTGACTCAACCTGTTGCTCCTGAGCATTTGCAAATGATGTGAATGCCACCATCATTGCCATAATCAATACACGTACTTTCATAATTATGTCTAGTTTTAATGGTTTGTTTTTTATTGGACGAAAGTAATTGTAAAAAGTTTAATTTGCAATAGAGATGAGACAAAAAAAGTGTGACTAATTCAAGTCACACTCCTGATTGTTCGAAAATGAATATTGGGGTATTACCCAATGCGCTTTTTAGTCATGTTCATTTATTTGAATGCATCCAAGTTATGCAGCTCATAGAGATCCTTACCCTCTGCTGTGTAGAGGATATCGATGCGCTCCTGATAGAACTTCTCCACCTTGCCACGAACAACCTTCATGGTACTGTTCATCATACCGTTCTGCTCGGTGAACGCCTCGGGCAACACTGCAAAGCAACTTGGCAACCAACGCTCGGGGAACATACCGGCATTTGCACCACCCTTCTTGAATGAATCAACATCGGCCTTAACGAGGTCACATGCAGCCTTGCGTCCCTCCTCGGTTGTGAGATCGAGGTTCTTCTCGGCAAGAGCACGCTTGATATTGTCCTTGTTAGGAACAAAGAGTGCAATTGTATATGGAGACTGGTTATTGTAGAGAATTACCTGGTCAATTGTCGGGCAAAGGCTCACGAATGCTTCCTCAATACCCTCGGGGCTGTACTTCTCGCCGTCACTTGAAATCAAGAGACTCTTGAAACGGCCCTTGACATAGAGCAGGCCCTCCTCGGACATATATCCGAGGTCACCGGTGTAGAGGTAGCCGTCGCGTACAGTCTCTGCACTAGCTGTTGGATTCTTCCAGTAACCGGCCATCACATTCTCACCCTTGACAACAATCTCACCAAGCTCGCCTGTAGGCAACTCCTTGCCGTCGGCATCACAAATCTTGATTTCGATTGGCTTCACAAGCTTACCGCTTGAACCGAAACGGTAGAGGTCGGGGCCATTTGATGAGATAACAGGTGTAGCCTCAGAGAGACCATAACCCTGATACATTGGCATGCCAACGCCTACATAGAAGTTCTGCAACTCCTTGTCGAGCAATGCACCACCGCCGATGAAGAAACGGAGTTCGCCACCGAAGTTTGCGCGTACCTTAGAGAAGATGAGCTTGTTGAAGAGAGCTACCAGAGGTTTAAGGAATATGCGCATGCCTTTTGAGTCGAGGCTGCTCTCGCCATAATATTTCTGACGGATCTTCATACCCCAATTAAAGAGTCTTTCGGTTGTCTTGCCCTTTGCACGGATAGCACCCTCGATATTCTTCTTGAATGTCTTTGCCAATGAAGGTACAGAGAGAATGAAGTGAGGACGCACCTCCTTAATATTAAGAGGAATGTTCTTCAATGTCTCGAGACCTGTGCGCCCAACCTGTACAGTCGCTGCAGTAGCACCGCATGACATCATGATGTAGAAACCTACAACATGAGCGAAGCAGTGGTCAAGTGGCAGGATGATGAGTGTACGCCATGTCTGGTCAATATCAACCAAAGTAAGAGCCTGCTCAACATTTGCGGTATAGTTGCGGTGCGTGAGCATAACACCCTTGGGATCGGCTGTAGTACCGCTGGTGTATGTAATTGTTGCGATATCGTCGTTAACGAGTGACTGACCAACAGCGAGGAACTCCTCGAGTGTGTGAGTCTTGAGGAACTCGTCACCCATTTTAAGCACCTCATCTACATGGATTTCGCCCTTCTCAAGCTCGCCGGCATTGCCGAACACGATGATTTTCACCACCTTGTCAAGCTTATCCTTGATTGCACGTACCTTCTTCAACTGATAGTTTGATACAAACACATATTTCACATCGCCATGATCGAGGCGGAAGTAGAGGTCGTTGCTCTCCTCGAGTTTGATCGAAAGTGGAACATTCACTGCACCTGCATAGAACATTGCAAGCTCACCGACAATCCACATGTTGCAACCCTCGCTCAAGAGTGCCATGTTGTCGCCCTTCTTTACGCCAAGAGCCTGGAAACCTGCACCCAAACGGTACACTTGCTCCTTGACCTGTGTATAAGTTGTTGGTTTAAAACCCTCTTTCTTGTCTGTCTTCTCCAAGAGGAAGGTATTGTTAGGATACAATCTTACCGATTCCTCAAAAAGATCTACCAATGTTTTCTTCATAATAGCTATGTTTTTATGAATACAGACCAACTGCCTGTTTTGTTAATTTGACGCGAAGATACTAAAAACCAAGTACATAATAAAAGTTACTTGCAAAATTGTTTATCCACGGCATGATTTTTCGCCAAAAAGGAACAAGAAACATAAAAAGAGGGCGACCCGAAAGTCGCCCTCAAATTATATGGAATATGGAAACCTCAAAAGAAAACAGGTCGCCCACATTCTATATGGAAATGAGTAAAAAGACTTTTTAGTCATTTACATCAGATTCCCATTGCCTTCTTCATCTCCTCAATAGTAGCATCAGCCTTGGCGCAAGCATCGGCATAGCAGTTACGGCAGCCCATCTTGCCCTTTGCCTCCATGTAGAACTTGATCTTAGGTTCAGTTCCCGAAGGACGCACAGACACCTTGTTACCGCTCTCGGTGAAGTACTGGAGTACATTCGATGGCTCCGGCATGTCAATATCAGTTACATTGCCCTCTGCATCGGTCTGCTTCATGGCCTTGAAGTCCTTGTAGCATACAACCTTCTCGCAGGCCATCTCCTTGAGTGGGTTCGCACGGAAGTTCTCCATCATCTGGCGAATCTCGTCGGCACCGCTCTTGCCCGGCTTTACAACGTTCACAGTAACCTCCTTTGAGAAGCCATACTCAACATAGATATCCATGAGCATCTCATAGAGTGTCTTGCCGTTGTCCTTTGCCCAAGCAGCAACCTCGGCAATGAGGCTACAAGCAGAAACAGAGTCCTTGTCGCGACAGAAATCCTCGGCCAAGAAACCGAAACTCTCCTCGCCACCGCCAATATACTGAGCAATACCCTCGTTGTCGCGGATAACCTTGGCAATCCACTTGAAACCGGTGTAGCAGTCATACATCTTGATATCGTTCTTCTCGGCAATCTCCTTGATGACCTCTGTTGTAACGATAGTCTTCACAACAAACTCCTTGCCTGTCATCTTGCCAAGCGCACGGTACTGTGTGATGATATAGTAGAGGAAGATCATACAAGTCTGGTTACCGTTGATGATAGCCCACTCGCCCTTACTGTCCTTGCAAGCAATTGCAAGACGGTCGGCATCAGGGTCAGATGCCAATACCAAGTCAGCATCAATCTCCTTCGCAAGGTTGATAGCCATTGTCATGGCCTCGGGGTTCTCGGGGTTAGGAGAAACAACTGTAGGGAAGTTACCGTCCTTTACCATCTGAGCCTCGACACAATGGATATTCTCGAAGCCCCACTGACGCAACGATGCAGGAATCATCACTCTACCGCAACCGTGGATTGGTGTGTAGACAATCTTCAAGTCCTTGTGGCGTGCAATAACATCGGGAGCAATTGAGAGAGTGTGTACCTTGTCAAGGAAAGCCTTGTCAACCTCCTCGCCGATAACCTCAATGAGTGCAGGGTTACCTGTAAACTTGATATCCTCGACCTTTACGCTCTCTACATTCTTGATTGTATTTACATCGTGTGGAGAGAGCATCTGTGCGCCATCGTCCCAGTATGCCTTGTAACCGTTGTATTCCTTTGGATTGTGGCTGGCAGTGATGTTCACACCGCTCTGGCAACCCAAGTTACGTATTGCGAAAGAGATCTCGGGTGTAGGACGAAGGTCCTCGAAAAGATATACCTTGATACCGTTTGCCGAGAAGATGTTTGCCGAAATCTCGGCGAACAGACGGCTGTTGTTGCGGCAATCGTGGCCTACAACTACCGAAATCTGCTCCAGTTCCTTGAAGCACTCGTTCAAGTAGTTTGCAAGACCCTGTGTAGCCTTACCCACAGTGTAGATGTTCATGCGGTTGCTACCTGCACCCATGATACCGCGCAGACCGCCGGTACCGAACTCAAGTTCACGATAAAATGCATCGATAAGCGGAGTCTTGTCCTCGTTGTCAAGCATAGCCTGAACCTCTTTTCTTGTCTCTTCGTCATAGGCTGGAGAAAGCCACTCTGTAGCCTTGTCCGTTACCATTTTAATAAGTTCCTGATCCATAGTCTTTTATTATTACTTTATATTCTATTTGGCGTAATTATGCAATTATGTTGCGAATATACAAAATTCCGTGAAACTACAAATTATTTTGCTGCAGGAATGAGATAACGGTCCCCGGTCTCCTCAACCACCTTCTTCCAATACTCCGTAGAATATCCCGGGCGTGTTATCTTGCCTGCAAGACCGGTGTTAGAACGCTCGATTTTTCCGTTCTTCTCGCTCTTGACAACCAGGTCGTTATACTTTACAATCACCTTCTCGCCGAAAGCTTTCCATGCAGCAAGTGTCTCCTCGCCGCTTGTTGCAGTGAAATCGGTGAGCATCTTGATGGCATACTTGGGTGATGTTCCAATTACAGCCAAAGCCTCGGCCTCAACCTCCTTGCTCTTCTCATAGATAGCGCTCTCAAGTTCGCCCTGAACCTGACGCATATCATCGATTACAAGCGAATACTTTGGATAAATCATATTTGAAACCCAGTTGAACACCCAGAACGATGATTTCCATGAGAAAACAACAGGGTCGGCATATTGTTCGGCATAGCAATCGGGCACCGATGTAGCGCAGCAGTACACAGGAGTGTATACAACCATGTTAGAGTCATCTGTACCGAACCACATCACACCACCGATTGCATTTGGAAGCCAATCACGCAACTGGGCAACGAAGGTGAACGCTGTCTGGAATGTAGAGATAGGACGCTCGTTGAAATACTCCTTGCCGTCAACCTCAAAGCTGAGTGGTGATGGGCGGTAAGGCATGTTGTAGGGGCCTGCACCCAGGTCATTTGTAATATCGAAAGGAGTACCCTCGTAGTGGTCACGCATACCGCGCTGCACATCCTGGAGTGAGAGAGGTGCCTTTGGCTTCATGTAGAGAGGCATTGGCTCAGCTGTAGGGTCACCCGACGCCCATGCGAGATAGTTGTTCATATCCTCAGCGCCGAACATGTTGAAGAAGCTCCATACACGTGCGTCGCAGTAGCGGAGGCCACCGAAATCGGCAGGACAATAAGCTGCAGCGAAATCAAAGTCCTCGTCCTTGCCATCGAAGTATCCCATCTTGCGCGCAAACTTGATTACATCCTTTGAATAGCGAACATTCTCCTTGTCCTTCATGTCGAACTTGCGGATGCGCGCCTGGTTTGCGTGAGCCGAAATGCAGTCGTCGGGGATGCGGATAGCAACCCACACGGCCCCCTTCTCCTTGCCGCCCTTGCCAATCATCTCAAGAATCCAGGCCTCGTTTGGGTCGGCGATAGAAAAGCTCTCGCCGCTGCTGTAGTAACCATACTCGGCAACAAGCGATGTCATAACATCAATTGCCTCGCGTGCTGTGCGTGAACGCTGCAGAGCGATGTAGATGAGGTTGCCGTAGTCGATACCGCCATTGAGGTCAACAAGTTCCTCGCGGCCACCGAATGTAGTTTCGGCAATTGCCACCTGATGCTCGTTGATATTGCCAAGTACATTGTATGTCTGTCGAGCCTCACGGATCTGTCCAAGATATTCGCCCGAATCCCAGTTATAGATGTCACGCATTGTACCCTCGGGGTAGACCGCCGCAGGGAAATGAGCCACAAAACCACTCATACCATAGCTGTCGGCACTGTACGAGATGAACACTGAGCCGTCGGCCGAAGCCTTCTTGCCCACAATAAAGTTGGTGCAAGCCGCACCATCTGTCACAAAAAGCAGCACTGCTGCCAAAGCAAACAAAATTCTTTTCATAGTATTTTATAATTTATCAATATTTTATACTCTTTTCAAACACAGTGCTGTTGCCATAGGCATCAGTAACAACCACCTTCAATTTGTGGTTGCCGCTCCTGATATTCTCCTGCTTGAAATCAAATGTCAGTCGCTTATCCTTGCGGTTATACTTGAACAGCACAAACTTGCCGTTGAGTGTGCCACGGAACGATGTCACACGAGTCTCGTTGTCATAGAGGTCAAACACCAACCGCGCATTCTTCATCCAACTCTTCTCACCCACGGGTTCAAGCACAGGAGGCACAGTGTCAGCAGCAACAGCATAGCAACCCTGCGAAGATATTTTACCTACAACCCAGCCATCGGCATACTTACCGCCAACCCAAGCGGTATCCTTCTCTGTTATTTCGCAAATATACAATTTCGATTTGTCATCAACCGGCACATCACCGGCCGAAAGTGACAGTTCTGCACCATGATGAAAGAACACATCCTCGCCGGTTGAGGCATATCCGCCCGATACCGTGCAGAGACCTCCATCATTCACAATAGACAGACGGGCATCATCGAACAGTTCGCCTTTTGGAACAACCAGGCTCGCACCAGGTACATTGATGGTATTTCTTTTACGCCATGAAAGCAACATGTCATTTGCTGGCTGCACAATATCACAACTATCGCCGCGCACCACAAGGTTTACAACACTCTTGTTGCCATAATAATCGACAAGATGACATTCCACATTGTAAAGACGCTTCTCGTCAATGGTCACCCAACCACGGCTATCGCCCGCCTTAAGTTCGCGCAACGGGTTGTTTGGAGCTACAAAGAACTTCTGAAACGTTCCCTCGTCACGTTTCTCCCTACCCTTGTCCACGCTTGAGAGGATGAGTTTATTTTCGCCGAATGAAAAATTATCCATCTGCGACTCATAGTATTTTTCGCCGTCAACGAACAGTTCCGTACGATAAATGCCATACTTGTTGCTAGTGCCGTCCATGTAGTCGAGCGCCTCAACAGCAAAGGCAATATCGCCCCATGCCTCAATAGTATCGGCAAGCACGCCATTTTTCAACTTGAACACGCACGATGAATTGGCGGCAAACAACGAGCCGCCACCCTGTCGCGGATAGACAGCCACAGCTGTAGCCTTGGGAGCACGGGTGTCCTTTATACTCTCCTTGTAGAAGCAGAGCGGATTATAGAGTTCGTTGCCCGTAGTGTCGCGCACCTCAAAGTGCAAGTGCGGGCCAAAAGAATAGCCTGTGTTGCCGGCGTAGGCAAGCAACTCGCCACGCTTCACCGGGAACTCATCCGGCTGGAAATGCAGGTCAACCTCAAAGCGTTCCTTGTCATACTGATAGTCGCGGACACGCTTGGCCACATCAGCAGGGAAACGGTCGAGATGACCATACACGGTCATATAGCCGTCATGCATCACATACAACGCCAATCCGTACCCGGCAGTCTCAACCTTGGCACGGCATATATATCCGTCGGCGACACACTTTATCTGCTTGCCGCTCACTCCACCGGTCTTAAAATCCACACCGGCATGAAAATGATTGGAACGCAACTCTCCGAAGTTGGCACTGAGCAACAGTTCAAAATCGAACGGAGAGCCCAACTCTACACCGTCGAATTGCGCATTGGCACCGGCCGCAGAAAGAAGAATGCAAATGATGAGTGTTATTTTTCTTAGTATAAGTTTCATCTGAATCGTTTAAAAATGCGTTTAGACACCGAAGTTAAAATATTACCATGACGCGACAGCTGGAAAAGCGACACTGCAGACATTATAACAGCAACACCCAGCCCTACATAACGCAACCATGGCAGGCTTACAGCACCCAGTGCTGCAGCAAGCACCACGCTACCGGAGGAAATTGCAATCATAAAGAATAGTGAAGCCCGGCGCGAGAGACGAAAACCATATTTGCAGCGTGCAATGGCATATACCACAAAAAGATCAAGAGCTCTTGCCAACATCATTCCGGCACCGGCACCCACCCAACCATAATAGCAGAAACCCAGAAGAGTCAACAGTACAAATGCCACATTGTAAACAGTCTCCTGTGCTGCAAAGGTCAATGTATCACCTTTTGAAACAGGCATAAAGGAGATTGGATATGTCACGACATGAAACAACAAAGCGAAAAGCGCAATCTGCGTCATTGACAGGGCAGGCATGAACTCGCCCGAGAAAAAGAGCGGGAAAAGCCACGGCAAAAGCATTATAGCGCAAAGGATAACCGGCATCTGCACAAGCAGATGTGCCTCAATATGTTCATTGATCATTGCATTGCGTGCCTCCTTTTGCGCAAAGATACCCGACAGACGGGGGTAATAATCGGAGTCAAATGCAGCAAAAAGAATGGATGGCAACATTCCCACCAGGAGATAACCAGCCGAGAAGATGCCGACAGCACTGTCACCGCCTATTTTTGTAATCATCTGATACACGAACCACAGCGAGCACGACACCAATATTGTAGCATATATATACCCGGCTCCAAGTTTTATAATATCCACTCCCTCGCGCAGCAGTATACGAGAAAAAGGAGTTGCGCTGTAAGGATACAGTTTTGTCGAGAAGTAAAGTGCTCCGCCCATCTGCAGCAATGCAGCCATAAAAATAGAGGGAATAATACCGGCATTGCCAAACAGGCAGTAGAGAGGCACTGTCGAAAACAAGGCACTGAGAGCTGTCCACAGAGTGTATAATGCAATTTTACCAGGCTGTTTCACTCCACGCAAAATGGCAAGTTCACCACCCGACACTGCAATGAACAGCACCACCGGAGCAACAAGGAACAAGTGCAAGATATCGTTTGCCCGGCCATCGAACATCCAAACCGAGAGCAGTGGCGAAAGCAACATCATGAGCGACATACCCACAAGACCTGTCAGCAATGCGATGCTGCGCACCACCTTGACACAATGCCTCACCTCGCCATCGTCACCATTGCAATAGGTATCGGACAAACGACGCACTGCACTCAGCGACAGGCTCAGTCCCGTAGTGTCGCAGAAAAGCTGCACCGTGCGGTTATAGAGTGCAATGACACCGAAGCCTCCGGTACCCAGCAACACCGACGCAAACTTGTTGCGCACCATACTCAACAGCACCGACACGCCCTGTGCACCACCGAATATACCAAGATATTTGATGACACGCTTGTAATCGCCCGCATTGGCGCCAGTTCCGGTTTCTTTATTATTCGCCATTATAAATGCGAAGATAACGAAAAAGAGCGAATTATCACCCGCTCGAAAAAGGTTTTTGCCCACACTACAAAAATTATTTGCAAAACAAAAACAAAAACACCCTTTTTATCGCAGGATTGCTGTTTTTTTTCGTACCTTTGAGAAGAATCTCAAAGATAGAGAAAGCAGACAATGAAACTAAGCATCATAGTACCGGTATATAAAGTAAGACGACACCTGCAGAAGTGCATAGAAAGCATTCTGCAGCAGACATACACCGACTATGAGCTTATCCTCGTCGACGACGGTTCCACCGATGGCAGTGCCGCCATCTGCGACCGTTATGCTCAGGAGTGCGACAAGGTCAAGGTTATCCACAAGAAGAACGGCGGTCTTTCATCGGCACGCAACGCCGGCATAGCTGCCGCCAAGGGCGAATACATAACATTCGTCGACGGCGACGACACTGTTGCAGCAGGCACATACTACTACAACATGAGGATACTCCTGTCGAACCCCGACATTGACATCATAGAATACCCCGTTGTAAAATACTACGAATCGCCACGAAGCGAAATCATCTCATTCAAACCCGAGAAAATCAAGGGTAATGAGAATGTGTTCACCGACTGGGTAAAGCGCAAGGGATATGAACACAGCTTCGCCTGCAACAAGATTTACCGCGCCGACATGTTCATGTTCGTGCGTTACCCCGAGGGAGAAGTATTCGAGGATATACTCATCACACCGCAACTTTACGAGGGAAGCGAGAATGTCTACTACTCCGACTGTGGTTTCTACTACTAT
>JAFOCD010000148.1 GCA_017381475.1 Bacteroidaceae bacterium | reverse complement strand
GGGTTTATATCGGACTCTTCTTATATTATTACTAAACTTTTTGTATCTTCGCACATAATCAAGTAATGGAAAGTTATGAAAGAGTATGTTGCTTCTGATGCGAGATATGCTGCTGCCGACAAGGTCTATCGCCGTTGCGGTAACAGCGGTGTGCTGTTGCCAAAGGTGAGTCTTGGTTTCTGGCAGAACTTCGGTGCGAACGCCTCGTACGAGAATTGCCGCGACATTGTGCATCTTGCATTCGACAACGGTGTCACTCACCTTGACCTTGCCAACAACTACGGCCCGCCTCCGGGTGCTGCCGAGGAGATGCTCGGGCGCATGCTGAAACAGGACTTCGCATCGCACCGCGACGAGCTTTTCATTGCCACAAAAGCCGGCTATGACATGTGGCAGGGGCCATACGGCAGCTGGGGTTCACGCAAGCATCTTATGGCAAGCCTAGACCAGAGCCTCAAGCGACTGCAACTTGATTATATCGATCTTTTCTACATTCACCGCTATGACCCTGTCACTCCGCTCGACGAGACACTGCAGGCACTGGTGGATATTGTACGCGCCGGCAAGGCTCTCTACATTGGCATATCGCGCTGGCCGCTCAATGCCCTAAAGTATGCAAACGAGTTCCTGCGCGGGCAAGGCGTGCCGCCATTGATTTTCCAGGGACGCCTGAACCTGCTCGACCGCGCAGTGCAGGAGGAGGGAATCCCTGCCTACTGCAAGGAGAATGGCATGGGGTTCATCTCGTTCTCGGCACTTGCACAGGGCTTGCTCACATCGCGCTACCTCAACGGCATTCCTGCAGGGTCAAGAATGACTCTTGGCGGTTCATTGCAACAGGAAAAACTGTCGCCGCAGTTACTGGAGTACCTGAACACACTTAACGCAATAGCCGTTGAACGCGGCGAGACACTCGCTACAATGTCACTTGCCTGGGTGCTTGCACAGGAGGGCGTGACATCGGTACTGGTGGGTGCACGCACTCCCGAACAGTTTGCCGAGTCCTTGCGCTGCATGGATGTAGCGCAGGAGATTTGCAAGGAACTGCCACTCTACCCTCACAAGGTATTCTAATCACATTGGGGTGCAAGCCCCGATAAGACTCCGCCATTCACTAGCACAGCAATGAATGGCACCAATCACCACACATGCAATAAAGCCACAAATGACTAAATAAAAAACACAATGGAAATCATATTAGCAATAATAACAGGAACAGTGCTGGGCGCTGTTGTAGGCATTGTTTTTGCACGTAGCAAAAGCAAGGAACTGCAGAACACAGCCGACAAACTCAAATGGCAGCTTGACAGCGAGAGAGCCAATGCCGAGCAGGCTGCAGTGAACTTTCAACAACAGATAGCGGCCGTAAAGAGCGAGGCCAAGGAGCAGATTGAGACGATAAAGGCTGACTGCGAGAAGCGCATTGCCGAGGCAAAGAGCGACGCCGAGAAACAGTCGCGCGAAGCAATGGCGGCACAGGAGAAGAGACACGAACAGGCGACAAAGGCTCAGCAGGAACTTTTTGACGAGACAATGGAAAAGGTTACGGCACAGGTAAAGAGCGCGACCGACGAGATGCTCAAGCAGAGACAGAAGGAGTTTGCCGAGTCGAGCAACACCAACCTGGGACAGATTGTGACCCCACTGCGCGAAACAATCGAGAAGATGAAGCAGACAATGAGCGACAACACCTTGAAGCATGCCGAGCTGAGCAGCGAAATGAAGGCGAACCTGGAGAACATGATGAAGCACAGTGTTGCAGCCAAGGAGAGCGCCGACGAGCTTGCGCGCGTGTTCAAGCACAGGAGCAAGATACAGGGCGACTGGGGCGAGCGAGTGCTGGGCGAGTTACTGGAGTCACAAGGCTTGACACAGGGCGTACACTACGAGACACAGGCGACCATACGCGATGCAGCCGGCAATGTGGTGCGCACCGACACCGGCGGTAACCTTCGCCCCGATGTGATAATGCACATTGACAACAACCGCGAGATTATCATTGACTCAAAGGTGTCACTGACAGCCTTCATGGACTACATAAATGCCGAGAACGAGGACGACCGCCAGAAGCACCTAAAAGCACACATCGAGAGCATACAGAAGCATGTGAAAGAGTTGTCGAAGAAGGACTATTCTTCATACATAAAGGCTCCGAAGGTAAAGATGGACTACGTAATAATGTTCGTGCCACACACCGGTGCGCTGTGGACTGCGCTCAACGCACAGCCCGACCTGTGGCGCAAGGCTATGGAGATGAATGTGTTCATTGCCGACGAGCAGACACTCTTTGCTGCATTGAGAATGATTAACCTCACATGGACCCACATTGCGCAGGCCGAGAACCACGAGAAGGTATATGAGCTTGCAAATGAACTGCTCGACAGGGTGGGCAAGTTCATGAAGAGCTATGAAAGCATAGGCAAGGCGATAAAGAACGCCCAGGATGCATACGACGAGGGAGGCAAGAAACTGACTCCCGGCGGACAGAGCATTATACAGACCTGTGCAAAGCTCGAGAAACTGGGTGCGAAGCAGAACAGCAAGAATCCTATCAGGCAGCTCGATTCGGCAACGGGGATTGAATAATAGCGCTTAGATTCCGGCAGCCTGTACCTGTTGCATGACGCGTAGCCAGTTGCCGCCCCAGATCTTTTCAATATCGGCATGGCTATAGCCACGGCGCAACAGTTCGCTTGTGATGTTGCGCAACTGCGAAGCCGATGAACAACCCAGCACCTTGCCGTCACCATCGAAGTCGGTGCCTATTCCCACATGATCAATACCGGCAACATCTATCGCGTGCTGCAGATGGCGCAGGAAGTCATCGAGCGTTGCATCGCCCTCCTTGCACAGGAAACCGCTGTACATTGTCACCTGCACCACTCCACCCTTGGCTGCGAGCGCACGCATCTGTTCATCGGTGAGGTTGCGCGGATGGTCACATAGCGCACGGCACGACGAGTGCGAGCATACAACCGGCATCGCGCTACATTCAAGCACCTGCCAGAATGTACTCTCGGCGGCATGCGAAAGGTCTATCATCATTCCCACACGGTTCATTTCGGCAACCACATCCCTGCCAAAGGCGCTGAGACCGCCATGTTCGGCATTGCCGCGAGCCGAGTCGCAGATGTCGTTGTCGCCATTGTGGCACAGTGTCATATACACCACTCCACCACGGCGCAGGCGCTCTATGTTCTTTATATCAAGCCCTATTGCATAGCCGTTCTCAACACCGAGCATAATGGCGCGCTTGCCCTCTCTCTTCAAATCATACAGTTCCTTTGGTGTGCTGCAGAGCGACACTGCCGTGGCATTGTCGGCAACATTCGCCGCCACCCACGCAAGTAGGGCGCCGGCCTTTGCGGTAGCCTGCGCAAGCGACTCTGCATCGCGCGCGCCTTGCGGAATGTATGCCACCATTGTGGTTGCATCGAGCAGTCCCTCGTTCATCTTGTGAAGGTCGACAAGCGCCACATCATCGCGTGTGCCAAGACGGTAGGCGGTTTCGGAGAGCATAGGTGTGTCGCAATGCGAGTCTATAGTCAACACCTTTGCATGCAGTTCATTGACACGGGCATAGAGCGCAGCCTCATCGACAAGCCAGCGGAAAAGCGGCATCATACACTCGTCGCCGTTCATGATGAACGACTCGGGATGCCACTGCACGCCTATTATGCTGCGGCCGTCGATAGCCTCGATGCCCTCAATAACGCCGTCGGGCGAAGTGGCAACAACCTCAAAGCCGCTTGGCACGCGGCTCACCGCCTGGTGGTGGAAGGTGTTCACCGCAAGCTGCCGGCTGCCGAAGATACGGGCAAGGCGGCTTCCGGGCTTCATAATAACATCATGTGTCGCAACGCCACGCTCCACAGGCTCCTGGTCATGGGCAAGCAGTTGCTGTCCCAAGGCGGCATAGATGTCCTGATGCACCGAACCGCCAAAAGCGGCTGCTATCGTCTGCACACCACGGCATATGCCGAGTATCGGCAGGCAACGGGCATCGGCTAGCAGGGCAAGAAGCAGTTCCTGTTCGTCGCGTGGCGGGTTAATGCCATGCAGCAGAGAGTAGTCGGGCTCCTCGTTCATGTAACGGGGGTCGATGTCGGCACCACCGGTGAGCAGCACGGCATCCACTCGCGAGAGTGTCTCGAGAAGAGCCTCGCGCTCGGGATAAGGCGGAATGAGTAGCGGAACGCCACCGGCCTCGAGCACCGAGCGATAATAGGCCTCGGCAAGGGTAGTCTTGCCGTCGGCAAAATTGGCTGTGATGCCAATCACCGGGCGACGGGTACAAATTGGATAACTGCCGTGCAAGGCACGGAACTCACCGTTTATGTCGAATCTGTCTGTCTGCATAATATTTTAAAAACAAAGGACACCCGTACTTTCATGGAAAAACACGGGTGTCGTTATTGTGGAATATCTTTTTTCTGTTACTCCATTGGCATGTTGCGCTTGATGCTGTGGGCAAGCACAATCATTGTCTCGGTGCTGACAACGCCGGGAATCTCCTGTACACGGCCGTTGAGCAACTGCATGAGGTGCTCATTGTCGTTTGAGTACATCTTTGCAAGGATTGAGTAGGGACCGGTTGTGTAGCAGCACTCTACCACCTCGGGTATCTCGCGCAGGCGCTCTACCACCTCCTTGTACATTGAACCGCGCTCAAGGCGGATACCGATGTAGGTACAGGTCTTGTAGCCAAGACGGCGCACGTCAATCTCGTAGCATGAACCCGAGATTATGCCCATGTCAATGAGATGCTGTACACGAAGATGGATTGCAGCACGTGACACGCCACACAACTCCGCTACGTTGCGGAATGGAATTCGTGCATCCTTTGAGATGATGCTCAATATCTTAAGGTCTAGTGCATCGACCTTGCATTCTAGGTTTTTCATATTTAGGTCGGTTATAAGTAGTTGTTTTAATATTGTATGTGTCTGTTATTTCACTATTCTCACAATTTCAAGATCATAGACGATTGCGCTGTATGGCGGTACTTTTTCAGCACCTTTCTCGCCATAGGCTCTCTGCCATGGCAGGTAAACCTTACACTTGGTACCGACAGGCAATGATGTCACTGCATCAACAAGTCCCGGCAACAAAGTAGCAACTTGAGCCTCAACAACCTCGCCACGTGAACTGTCAAATGTATTTCCGTTGATGAATGAAGCCTTGTAAACATAGCCTACAGTGCTGTCAAGTGCCGGAATTTCGCCATTGCCTTTGCTTTCGATCTTTACATGGATACCATTCTCCAGAGCCTCAACTCCACCACGCGATTTTATCTTCTCAATAAACTCCTCGCTTGGTACACGGAACATGGCATTGTAGTAACATTCATAGGCCTGAGAAAGTGACATCTTGCGATTCTCATTGGTAATCATTGCCTTGATACCTTCAAGGAAGTGGCTCATGTCCACCTCTTTTGTCATGTTGCTACGGTATATGATATCCTTGATCTTATCAAGTTCTTCCATTGCCACAGCACCCTGAAGCAGTCCATTGGCATAGGCAATTGACGCCGCTGAATCATCAACGGGGAAGGCGTCGCACACACCCTTGGCAAAATGACCAATCTCGGCATCGGACAAGTCATTGTCGGCTATCGCGTACGGAGCTTCACGCGCGACAATTACTCCAAGTGCATAGGAGAACATCGCCTCCGCCTCAGCAGCCATGGTTGCATCCTGTGAACCGCCGGAACGGGACAAAGAATCAGCAACAGACGTTACATTGTCTTTTGCCGCTTCCGCTGTTTTATTTCCATCACCTGGGAACAATAACAACCCGACAAGCAGATACAGCACCAAAAGCGCAACTATTATCAGAATAGCCTTGTTACCTTTTTTCATTGTCGTATATCAAAGAACCTTAATCAATTCCACATCAAAGATAAGCGCGCTGTAAGGAGGAATCATCTCACCTGCACCATGCTCGCCGTATGCCATGTCGTAAGGAATATAAAGACGCCACTTTGCACCCTCCTGCATCAACTGGAGAGCCTCGACCCAACCCTTGATTACCTGGTTCACGCCGAACACAGCAGGCTCACCGCGCTTGATTGAGCTGTCGAAAATTGTACCATCGATGAGTGTTCCCTCATAGTGGCACTTTACACGGTCGGTTGCCGATGGTTTTTTGCCGTTACCGGCTGTGATAACCTCGTACTGCAAGCCGCTTGGCAGCACTGTAACACCCTCTTTCTTTGCATTCTCGGCAAGGAAAGCCTCGCCGCTAGCCTTGTTCTGTGTGTATGCCTCCTCGGCCAACTTGCGGAAGTGGTCATTTACAACTGCCTGAGCCTCAGAGTGTGACATCTCGGGCTTAACACCTGTGATCACATCCTTCAGACCCTTGACAAAGTCCTCGACATTCATATCCTGAACACCCATTGAAAGCAGATTCTGGCCTATTCCCATTCCAAGGCCATAGCTAAATTTATCCATGTTTCTTTATTTTATAATATTATGTATATTTCTGTCATTTTGCCAATAGCTAATTTTGCATGCAAAGCAAACATCAGCCGGGCGAAGATACAATTATTATTCATATTGCAAGCATAAAAGGCATATTTTTTTCAAAAAACCATTATTTTTTTCATTAGCCACTACTTTTTGTCATTTTTACATTTTGTCAGCAACAAAAAGAGACAAAAAGGGGAACCACAACCGGCATTAATATATTATTAATATAAAAATATATTGCAATAATGACGAAAGCTCAATTTATTTCCATAACTTTGTAACAATAGTGTATTTTAACTTTTTAAAAAACCTGTTGAAAAGATGTCAAGTTCAATTATAATAGCGGCAATATTCGCATTCCTTGCTGCGGGAGTTGTTGTTTTGCGCAAATTATATGGCAAGAATGCAGCCACAACAAGTACAGACGACAGCCACGACCACCACGATGGCGAAGACGGCACATGCTGCGGCAAGCATACAAATTGCTCTAAGGGGTATGACAACAGCAAACTCTATTTCGAGGATGAGGAACTCGACCGTTTCAAGGGTATGAAATCCGACGAGTACACAGACGAGGAGATTGAGGAGTTCCGCCAAGTGCTCTACACCATGCGCGAGGACGAGGTAGAGAACTGGGCGCATTGCATTGAGACACGAGGTATTGAACTGCCTGCAGAGATAAGGGATGAGGTGCTGATGATGCTGCAATAAAGGACAACATTGTGCAAAGGGTATTATATTACATAATTGCCGTTTTTGTAATTGTAGGGCTTGGAAGCTGTGCAAGCAAAAGGAAGAACAACGCCACAACGCGTATGTATCATGCCTTTACAGCCCGCTACAACACATACTACAATGGCAATGTGGCCTACAAGCAGGCAATGAAGGCGCAAAGCACAGGGCACAAGGACAACTACCTCGAGGAGCTACCGCTACTCATCATCAGCGACAAGAATACACAGAAGAACGGCGCCAGCAACTATGACCGCGCAATAGAGAAATCGCAGAAGGCAATCAAGAACCACTCTATAAAAACACGCCCCAAGAAACCGGCCGGCAAGAAACTGTCGCAGAAACAGAAGCTCTTCTACTCACAGAAAGAGTTCAACCCATTCCTTTGGAAAGCATGGTTCCTGATGGCAAACTCACAGTTCCAGAAAGGTGAGTTCGCCGAAGCTGCAAGTACATACATCTACATCACCAAGCTCTACGAGAACAACCCGAACATTGTTGCGCAGGCGCGCATTGGACTGGCAAAATGCTATGCCGAGATGGAGTGGCTCTACGAATCGGAGGAACTTCTGCAGCGCATACAGCGCGACACTGTGCCCGAACCCCTAAAGGAAGAATATGCCGTGGCAAAGGCAAACTTGCTACTGAAACAGGAACGCGGCGAAGAGGCCATACCATACATAAAGACAGGACTCAAGCGCAAGGGCATCACTTCGCTCGACAAAGCACGCGAATACTATCTCCTTGGGCAGCTCTATGCCAAGGCCGGCAACAAGAAGGAGGCATACAAGAGTTTCGGCAAGACAATTTCCCAAAGCCCGCCATACGAATTCGAGTTCAACGCACGCATAAGACAGACTGAGACTGCGACCGACGAGAACCACAAGAAGACTTTGCGCAAATTGAAGCGCATGGCAAAATCGGACAAGAATGTCGACTATCAGGCACAGATATACTACGCAATAGGCAACCTGCACCTGAGCCAAGGTGACACAGCCGAGGCGATAAAGGCGTACGAGACAGGCGTTGCCACAGGAGCGACAAGCGGATACGGCACAGGCATGCTGCACCTTTCGCATGCGAAGCTCTATTGGGAGAAGGAGAGATTCTCAAAGTCGCACGACAACTACAACAAGGCCATGTCAATGCTCAACGAGGAGAGTCCCGATTTCGAAGAGATAAAGTTCCGCAGCAAGGCGCTTTCAGGGTTGGTGCAGTATACCGACATTGTTGAAAAGGAGAGCGAACTGCTCTATTGGGCAACATTATCCCCTGAGCAGTTGTACCCTATCATTGATGAAAGGATTGAAGAGGCAAAGCTGCAGGAGGAGTTGAAAAAGGAGCAGGAGAAGAAACTTGAACGTGAGAACCAAGGTGGCAGTGAACTGGACAAGGCAGGCAACAACGCCAACATGACCATAAACAACCAGGACGAGAAGCAATTGTGGTATTTCTACAACCCACAACTGGTATCGCAGGGTATACAG
This sequence comes from Bacteroidaceae bacterium, assembly GCA_017381475.1. Classification (GTDB taxonomy): domain Bacteria; phylum Bacteroidota; class Bacteroidia; order Bacteroidales; family Bacteroidaceae; genus HGM04593. Next base: position 13,243 of record JAFOCD010000148.1, on the reverse strand, counting down.
GCCTTCAAGCAGAAGTGGGGCGACAGGGAACTGAAGGACTACTGGCGTTTCAGCAACACAATATCATCGTTGATGAGCGACAGCTTCGAGAGCGATAGTATGGTGGTCGACTCGCTTGACTTAGAGAGCAACTTTGAATTGAGCGATAGCATTGCCGGTAACATTGACACCGAGACCGAAGTCAAGGAGTTGACAACTGACCCCACGACACGCGAATACTACATACAGCAGATTCCTGTAACTGATGAACAGAAGGAGGCTTCGCACAAGGCTCTGCGTGAGGCGTTGCTTGAAGCCGGCATCAGTTTCAAGGACCATGTCAATGACAAGCGTCTCACGATATCGTACCTTGAACGCATCGTCAATGACTACCCCGAACATGAAAGGCTTGCCGATGCCTATTATCACCTGTTCCTTGCCTGCTCGCGCTGGGATGAACCCGAAAAGGCCGAACTGTACAAGAGACTTCTGATTGCAGAGTACCCCGACAGTGCTGTAACCAAACACATACAGGATCCCGACTTCTTTGAGAGCGCATCAGCACGCAAGCATAAGGAGGATTCGGTATATGTCAAGGCATACGCGCACTACAACAACCAGGAGTATGACGCCGTAATAGAGGAGAATCTTTACAGCGCCGCGAAGTACCCACAGGGCAGCCACCGTGCTCGCTTCATGTTCATTGACGCCATGGCAAAGCTATACAGCAACAGGAGCGAAGAGGCTCTGACTGCGCTCGAAGAGCTGATAAAGGCATACCCGACAGACAGCATAAGCGTTCTTGCGACAGGCATCAACACCGGCATCAAGGAGGGAAAGCTGCTGCACAGCGGCATCTCGACATCCATCTGGGAGCGCAAGGCCGACGGTACCATAAGGACCGGCAGCGACAGCATACCACTGTTCAGTACAGGACGCAACGAGCCCTACTACTTTGTACTGGCGTTCCCCAACGGATCGCTCGACGAGAAGCGCCTGCTCTTTGAGATAGCACGCTACAACTTCTCGCGCTACAAGGTGCGTAACTTTGAGATGACTTTCGAGAACCTCGCCCAGGTGACATTGCTTGAGGTAAAGGAGTTCCTTAACTTTGACGAGGCTTTCCTCTACCGCAAGAGACTCTATGGCAACGCCGAAACGGCACGACTGCTCGAGGGCATCAACACATTCATCATATCAAAAAGCAACCTTGACTTGTTATTACAATACTACACCTTTGGCGACTACACCAAGTTCTACGAGGAGAACTTCCTGGCAATCCCAGAGGTTGAGATAGACGGTTACACCCTTGACGAGCCCGACTACGGCGACGACGAGGAACAGGTTGATTTGAACAAAAACGAGGAATAGAATGACATACAGATTACTCTGGGCCGACGATGAGATTGAACTGCTCAAGGCTCACATCATATTTCTGCAAGGCAAAGGATACGAGGTCACTACCGTGACCAACGGTCCCGATGCCATTGAAGCCTGCCGCAAGGAGGCGTTCGACCTTGTCCTACTCGACGAGAACATGCCGGGCCTCACAGGACTGGAGGCGTTGAGTGTCATAAAGGAACTGCACCCATCGATGCCCGTCGTTATGGTAACCAAGAGCGAGGAGGAAGACATCATGGAGCAGGCTATCGGTTCCAAGATTGCCGACTACCTCATAAAGCCGGTGAACCCGAACCAGATTCTGCTTACATTAAAGAAGAACATCCACCACAAGGAGATTGTGGCAGAGAAGGCCAACAGCGCCTACCAGCAGAACTTCGGCAAACTATCAATGCAGATAAACGATGCACGCACCACCGAGGAGTGGTTCGACATATACAAGAAGATTGTCTACTGGGAACTGCAGTTGGAGAATGCCGACACGCAGATGCACGAAATGCTGAAGTCGCAGAAGGAGGAGGCAAACAACATATACGCACGCTTCATAAAGAACAACTACATGGAGTGGATGGCATCGGCACGCGAGGAGAGACCATTGATGAGCCATGACCTGTTCCGCGAACGCATATTCCCTCTTGTAGACAAGGGCGAGAAAGTTTTCTTGCTCATTATTGACAACTTCCGCTACGACCAATGGCGCGTGCTTGCCGACGAGGTTGGCACCAGCTTTGTCATTGACGAAGAACTGTACACCACCATTCTGCCAACTGCCACACAGTATGCCCGCAATGCGATTTTCTCGGGGCTCATGCCTAGCCAGATTAAGGAGATGTTCCCGCAGCTGTGGGTCGACGAAGAGGAGGAAGAGGGCAAGAACTTGAACGAAGAGGCGCTCATAGGGACACAGATTGCGCGCTACCGCCGCAAGGACAGCTACTCATACAACAAGGTGCTGACATCGGCTGCTGCCGAGAAATATCTTGACAACATTGGCACGCTCGCAAAGAATGACATCAACGTGCTTGTGGTGAACTTCATAGACATGCTGTCGCATGCACGCACAGAGTCAATGATGGTGCGCGAGCTTGCCGCCAACGATGCCGCATACCGTTCAATCACACAGTCATGGATACGCCACTCGGCAATAAAGAGACTTTTCGAATTCCTTGCCGAGAGCCAGTACACCGTGGTGATTACAACCGACCACGGCAGCATACAGGTTGACACACCAACAAAGGTTATCGGTGACAAGAACACCAACACCAACCTGCGATACAAACTGGGCAAAGCGCTCAACTACAGCGGCAAAGATGTATTTGAGATCAAGAACCCTGCAAAGGCATTCCTGCCCCAGCCCAATATAAGCACAAGCTACATCTTTGCCACAGGCAACAAGTTCTTTGCCTACCCTAACAACTACAACTACTATGTATCCTACTACAAGGACACATTCCAGCACGGAGGCATATCAATGGAGGAGATGCTCGTGCCGTTCATAACAATGAAACCTAAAAACAAATGAGAGCCATGAGCGAACACACAATAACAATAAACAGCCTCGAGGAGTATCCCCAGGCAGCAAAGTGGTTTACTAGGTTCCTGCAGCAGGAACGCATCTTTGCCTTCTATGGCAAGATGGGAAGCGGAAAGACCACCTTCATCAAGAGCCTATGCGAGGAACTGGGTGTCGAGGACACCATCAACTCGCCCACATTCGCCATTGTGAACGAATATGAGAGCCGCGATGCCGACACCATATTTCACTTCGACTTCTACCGCATAAAATCTCTTGCCGAAGTCTACAACATGGGATACGAGGAGTATTTCTATGGCAATGCATACTGTTTCATCGAGTGGCCCGAACTCATTGAGGAACTGCTGCCCGAGGAGCACATCAGGGTGGACATCAGCGAAGGCAGTGACGGTGCGCGCACAATAAAGGTCACGGTCAACGATTGAACCACACATTTGTCATACAGAGCGAAGCGAAGTATCTGAAAATTTTGGAATAAACTTAAACATATTATGATATGAAAATCAACGCAAACACATCGGGAACAAGAACCATTGAGGTTACCGAACTACAATTGCAGATAATAAAGAAATACTCGTTGTTCGACCGTATTGCGAACAGCACAGGTGTCATTGACGAGGAGTCGCTCAACAAGCTACGCCTCACAGTGCGCTCGCTTATTGCATCGCAGACAATGGCATCGAAGGAGTTGCTCGACATCTGCCCAATACTCTACCACGAGGACATGAAAGCACATGGACTGAAGAACCTCATAAAGTGCTACAGCGAGTGGATGGCAAACAGCGAGGCAACCGAAACGGCCGAGGAAGCAGAGAACAATGAGTAACTGGAAGATCACCGACTGGTTGCCGACCACACGCAAGGAGGCCGAGCTGCGCGGATGGGATGAGCTGGATGTTGTAATGTTCAGCGGCGATGCTTATGTCGACCACCCATCGTTCGGTGCGGCGGTAATATGCCGTCTGCTCGAGGCCGAAGGCCTGCGCGTAGCGATTGTTCCGCAACCCAACTGGCAGGACGACCTACGCGATTTCAAGAAGATGGGACGCCCCAGGCTCTTCTTTGGCATATCGGCAGGCTGTATGGACTCCATGGTCAACAAATACACTGCAGCCAAGCGATTCCGCAGCGAGGATGCCTACTCGCCTAACGGCAAGCACAGCATGCGCCCCGAATATGCAACCACGGTCTATTCTAATATTCTAAAGAACCTATACCCCGACGCCCCTGTAGTCATTGGAGGCATTGAGGCATCAATGCGCCGTTTCACACACTATGACTACTGGCAAGACTGCCTGAAGAAGAGCATACTTGTCGATAGCAAGGCCGATGTGCTTGTGTATGGAATGGGCGAGCAGCCCATGACTGCCCTGTGCAAGGCAATGCAGGCAAAACTGCAGGAAAGTGGTGCAGAGTACATGACAGCGGCTGAAGCGCGTGAAATAACAAAGGAGATACGCCAGACAGGCTACCTTGCCAAGAAGAGCGACATACAGGTAGACAGCGAGCATGACAAGGTGCTGGCATCACATAGCGAGTGCCTTGCCGACAAGGCCAAGCAGGCAGCCAACTTCCTTGCAATTGAGAGGGAGTCGAACAAGGTAAACTCCAAGAGGCTGATGCAGGAGAACCCAGAAGGCATGGTGGTCATCAATCCGCCGTTCCCCACAATGACAACAGAGCAACTCGACCACAGCTTCGACTTACCATACACACGCCTTCCCCACCCCAAATACAATGGCAAGCGCATACCGGCATACGACATGATAAAGCACTCGGTAAACATACACCGTGGATGCTTCGGCGGTTGCGCGTTCTGCACCATATCGGCCCATCATGGCAAGTTCATCGTGAACCGCAGCGAGGAGAGCATCCTGCGCGAGATAAAGGAGATTGCCAAGATGGAGGATTTCAAGGGCTACCTGAGCGACCTTGGAGGCCCGTCGGCCAACATGTACATGATGAAGGGCAAGAACGGCGATCTGTGCGCCAAGTGCTCACGCCCGTCGTGCATACAGCCAAAGATATGCCCCAACATGAACATAGACCACAGCGCACTGCTCGAGCTGTACAAGAAGGTCGATGCATTGCCTTGTATTAAGAAGAGTTTCATTGGTAGCGGCGTGAGATATGACATGCTGCTCCACAGAACGGGCGACAAGCAGCGCGATGAGATTACGGATAGATACACCGAGGAACTTATAAGAAATCATGTCAGCGGGCGTCTGAAGGTGGCTCCCGAGCACACAAATGACGCAGTGCTAAAGCTCATGCGCAAGCCATCGTTCAAGCAGTTCCACGATTTCAAGCGCATCTTCGACCGCATCAACAGCAAGCACAACCTGAAACAGCAGATAATCCCCTACTTCATCAGCAGCCACCCCGGCAGCACGGTAGAAAGCATGGCCGAGCTTGCAGCCGAGACAAAGCAGCTCAATTTCCACCTTGAGCAGGTGCAGGACTTCACCCCCACACCAATGACAATGGCAACGGAGATGTACTACACCGGCATCAACCCCGAGACCGGTGAGAAGATATATGTTGCGCGCTCAATGAAGGACAAGGAGGCACAAAGGAGATTCTTCTTCTGGTACAAACCCGAAGAGCGCAAACAGATAGCACAACTGCTGCGCAGGATGGGAAGGAATGACCTGGTGAAGAAATTAGGGATATAAATCCACTTATCTCTCTCACACATAATTGCCTTGGGGCAGTTACAACTTTGCCACCTTACTTTACAGTAATGTAATATAAAACAATATGCCTGCTGTTTTGAACAGCAGGCATATTACTTTTGTGCACGAAAATTAGTAATCGTAACCGTACTCTGCAGCGGCAGCTTTTCCTGCCTTTACTAGATTGTCAGCAGCTCTCTCAGCTTCAGCTTCCTTATTACTACATGAAGCCATAGCTACAAGGCAGAGTGCCATAGCAAATACACCAAAAATCTTTTTCATAATGTAAATGTTTTACTGTGTTAGAGAGGTTCTATAAATTCAATTTGCCATTAGCGAGTAGTCAGAACCCCTTTAGGCTGCTGCTAATGTGATTTTGCTTTTGCAAACATAGCAAAAGTTTTTTTAATTTTCAAACAAATTTCTGTTATTTTTTAGTTTAAAAAAAGGGGGGGGTAATTCATTGATTATCAATGGCATATTTTTATTTATACAGTTACCCGCTCCTTATGGTATCCGTAAATTTGTGTTGAGCATGCTTTGTTGTAGGTAAAGTTTAACATTGCGACATTCGCCTTTACTCTGACAATGCATCCGGTTCGGAACAATGGATACCATCACAAATGCAACCGACAGGTAGAATGGGAAGGACCAATTTAGTAAAGAAATAGGGATATAAGTAAAAAAGGTTTCGGCATGCCGAAACCTTTTTTACTCATCATATCATTCCTCTACAACCTCGAACTCATCCTTGCCGACGCTGCACAAAGGGCATACCCAATCGTCAGGGAGCGCCTCGAATGGAACACCTGGTTCAACGCCCTGCTCGGGATCACCTATCTCGGGGTCGTAGACCCACTGACATACTGTACAAATATACTTTTTCATAATGGTTTTGATTTACTTAATATTCAACAAACTTGGTGAAGCAAATGTTCGTGTTTATCAAACTGTCGCTATTTTCACTCCCCTCCGGTCTTCGACCACCTCCCCTCAAAGAATGGAGGAGTTCAGGGTTACCTTCAGCTTTTGCATGACATTCGCATTTGTTTCCATTGCAAAATTAACATAAGGGAATAATTTTCAAAACAATTTTTAGTTAAATTATTTTAATATTGTAATCATTCCATTTTGTTTAAGTACTCATCTATAAGAACACGCATACCCTCGCTGGCTCCCTTTCTTATCGCAACAATACTGCGGTTACTGTTTACCGTCACTTCATTGGGATCGATAAGATATACAGGTATACTACGGGGTACAAAGGAGAGCAGGCTTGCTGCAGGATATACATTGAGTGATGTGCCTATGATGGCAAAGGCATCTACACCGGCAAGCGCTTCTATGGCATCGTCCATACGGGGGACAGCCTCGCCGAACCATACAATGAAGGGGCGCAGCTGCGAGCCGTCGGCAGCAAGGTCACCGAGTTTGAGGTCCGTATCTGCAGAAGGCAATGTGAATACATAATCAAGGTTCTGCGGTTCGCGCGATGAGCAGGCTTTCATGAGTTCTCCATGCAAGTGAATGACATGGGTTGAGCCGGCACGCTCGTGCAGGTCGTCAACATTCTGCGTAACGACAGTTACCGAGAACTTCTCCTCGAGCGAAGCTACAAGCCTGTGACCATCATTTGGCTCAACTGTGAGCAGTTCGCGACGGCGTTTGTTGTAGAAATCGAGCACGAGGGAGGGATTAGCACGATAGCCCTCGGGGGTGGCAATCTGTTCTACTGGAAGATTGTCCCACAGTCCATTACCCCCACGAAAGGTTGCAAGCCCACTTTCAACGCTCATTCCGGCACCGGTGAGTATTACAATTCGTTTCATTCTTTAACTATAAAAGAAGAGGGTGACCGTTCAGCCACCCCCCTACAAGTCAATGTTTATTTGTCACTTTTTGTAACATCCTTGGGATCAACAGGTTCTACAACCTCGCCGGGAAGTGGCAGATACCAGTTTGCCTCGTTCATCATCTTGCCATACAGGTCGGCATCCATTATGAACTCTGGGCTGCGATATGTAACATCATTATCATATGCACGGCCTGCTACACGCTTAGCGAGGACTTCATTGTCACCCATAGCTTTTGCAAAACGAACAAGGTCACCAAAACGAGTTCCCTCCCATGCAAGTTCAAGAGCGAGTTCGTCGATAACAAGGTCTGCGATGTAGTTGAGCGAATCCTGATAATTAATTGGTTCATCACCAATAATCTTCTCAACCTTGTCCTCTACTACTGTGCGACCCAAGTAGCGTGCGATACAAGTGTCATTGAGGGCATAATATGCATTGCGCTCGCTGTCGCCACTACCGCGTGAGTGGAGACCGATGTTATTAGCAAATTCCTCGGCACCGAAGTTGTATCTCAAAGAGTCGGCACATGAAGCAAGGTATTTCTCCATTCTTGGCTCAACACCAATGGTATCCTTATTCTCAATGATATAGTTGAACAATGTATCACCATCTGCATCAAGTTTCACACGCTCTGCATATACAGGGTCCTTTAGAATCTGGTAGTTCTCCTTTGCACCTACCTTGAGGATTGTCATTGCGAGATCCATTGCACCTACATAACCCTCACGCTCCAGACCCACCAGAGCCTCGGCAAGACGCAAATATGCATGTTCCTTGCGCTGGAGGATAACGAATGTTGTCTTGATATTTGAAGTAAACTCAGACTCCATACCTATGTTGCCATCCTCGAAATTGAACTTACCGATGATGTTCTTGTACTCTGTTCTAGCATCGTCGTTACCACGTTGTGAATATGTAGTGGCCTTGATGCGAAGGTCACCGGGATACTCATAGAAGTGGCTATATTCAACAAGATCCGGTTTCTTTGGATCGTCTCCCTTGTAGAAACGATAGATCTGTCTCTTTGCCAATGACTGGATACCTGGAGATGCGACAACCTGTGCTGCGCCGACCTCACCTGCCGGAGAGAATATATCGGCAAGACCCGATGTTGTTCCGTGGAGTTCTGTATTGGCAAATGGGATGATGGTGAAGATATTTGAACTGTTGGTGTCGAAATTCTTTGCAGAGAACAAGCCCATATAACCATTGTTCATATTCTTGCCACCCTCGCCGCTATAACTTGCCTTGTGGCCATAGTCTGTATATTTCTTTGCGGTCTCATTGGTGCCAGTACCAGCAATCTGTGCATAGAAGAAACGCGCTGCGTTCTTGTAGTCACCCTTCCAAAGGTAGAGTTCACCAAGCAACATTCTAATTGGTACGAAGAGACGCTTTGTCTCAACCTCTGTTCCGTTGTCACCATAGCCAAACTTTAACACCTTGCCGTCCTTATCCCATGCAGGCATTGGATATGCAGCCGGATTCTCGTATGGGAGAATGTCGGCAATGAGTTTGCCGATAATCTCATCACGGGTGAGCATTGGCTGGCTCAACACCTCCTCTGCAGCACTGTGAGTGAGGATTGGCTCAGTAAAATAGGGAACATTGTTATAGTTGATTGCAAGCTGCAGATATGTCCATGCACGTACACTCTTGACTGCAACATATTCGGGAAGCATAAGTTTGATGTTATTCTTCTCCAATGTGGTATCAACACGAGTCAAGTAGATGTTACAGTTGTTGATAATTGAATAGTAGTCCTTGACGTCAAGGTACTTGTTTGTCTCAAGATTGAACTCGGAACGGCTCAACTCCTGGACATCAATAACAGCCTTCTCCTCGTTGACAGCAACAAGGTCACCACGAAGCTCATTGATAAGAACCTGACGGTCACCAACCTCCTGTACAGACTTGAGAATACCCAAAACAGAGAATACAGAGTCATTGAGAGTCAATTTATCAAACTCGTACTCGACACGGTTTGAATCAACCTGCAATATGTCCTTGCAAGAACTGAAAAGGAATGTTCCGCCAAGGAGGAATGTCATTGTATAAATAAGTTTCTTTTTCATTGTTTTATCTTTTTTCTCACCTAAATCAACATTCATTGATAAAGACGCGTCGTTACATTAGAGATTAACCTTTACGCCAAGATGGAAACTGCGTGTCTGTGGCAACAGACCTGCATCAACACCCTGATACAAGATATTGTTGTTTACCGAGAATTCTGGATCCGCACCCTGGTACTTTGTAAGTGTAAGGAGATTCTCGGCTGCACACCAAACATTCAAGCCCTGCAACCAGTTTGCTGTAACAGGTATGTCATAAGAGAGCTTGATGGTCTTGAGACGAAGGTATGAGCCATCCTCGATCCAACGGTCCGAGAAGCGTGAGTTACCCACAGGGTCGCCATAAGCGATTGATGGAATATCGGTTACCTGACCGTCAACAGTCCAACGGTTAAGCATTGCTGTTGTCTGGTTGTAGAATGAAGAACCGCTCTCAAGTTGCTGACGATAGTAATTGTATACGTCGTTACCTACAGAGTAGTTGAAGTTAACATCGAGTGTCAAGCCCTTGTATGAGAGTTTTGTAAAGATATTACCGTAAATATCAGGGTTAGGATCACCAATGACAGTCTTGTCATTCTCATTAATGCAACCCTCACCTGTGAGGTCTACAAACTTCATATCACCGGCTTTGAAATAGTTTCTTGCACCGGTAGCATCGGTCTGATAGAGAGCGTACTCCTCAGCGTCAGCCGAAGAGGCGATTACGCCGTCTGTCTTGTAGCCCCAGAACACACCTACAGGCTGGCCAACCATTGTTGCAACCTCACCACCATAAACTGATATTGGTGCAAGTTGCTCATCAAGAGCTGTAACCTTGTTCTTGTAATGACCCAAAGAAGCGCCCAACTCCCACTTGAAATCCTTATTGTTGATCAGTTTGGCATTGAGCTTAGCCTCGATACCCATGTTGCTGAGCGCACCGCCGTTTGACCAGTATCTGTTCATACCGGTAACAAACTGGTACTGCTTCTGAACCAAAAGATCGGTTGTCTTTGCTGTATACCAATCAAATGAGAATGCCAGACGGTTCTCAAAGAGCATAGCATCCAAACCAATGTTGAAACGTGATGTTGTCTCCCATTTCACGCCATCGTTCTCTACATTGCCGAGCTGCAAGCCCATATACTGATCATAGTACTTGACAGACTGCAGGTAGCTACGCGCTGCAAGATAGTCGATAGCGTCGTTACCAGTCATGTCAAAACCGGCACGGAGCTTGAGCATATCGATAGGTCTTACATTGAACCAAGGCTCAGATGACATAAGCCATGCGGCCTGTACCGATGGGAAGAAGCCCCATGCAACACCGCACATTTTAAGCGCGTCATCGGCCTTTGTTCCAAAACGTGACGAAGTCTCAAGTGAAGCAGCCAACTGCAAGAAATAACGTGTCTTGTAAGAATAGTCTGCCGAAAGATACCATGAGATATTGGTCCACACATTCTTGTCGCCATCACTGTCAAGGTGGTCAAGGTCATTGCTTACATTGAACTTGGTATCACTACCTGAGTTGGCACCGCTGATAGAGTTTGAGTCGAAGTTGAAGTTTGTAAAACGGAAACCACCGAACACATCGACATCATGAGCACCGAATACCTTGCTCCAAGCAACACGGGTGTCACTTGACAAAGCAGCCTCTTTACCGAAGAATGATGCAATATAGTTACCAATCTTACCATTGAGTGAATTTACATAGAAGTGATACTTGTTATTATCGGCAGCTGTCGGATAAGGCAAGTAGTACTTCTCACTGACACGGTAGAGAGAGTAGTTGAAAGTCTCGGAGATTGTGAAGTCGCCAAGTTTGTATTCAGGGGCTACAGTGATACCCATATTGGTATACTCTAACTCATTTTTGTGGGGGTCAGAGCCCTTTGAAAGGATTGTCAACGGATTATACAACGAGTTGTTAGGGCGTGCAACACCGGCAGCCTGTGATACATCGAATGCAAAATCATCGGCAACGTCAATAATCTCACTGATTTCACCAGTTGTCGCATAACGATATGGGCTGAGGAATGGAGACTTAACGGCAGCAAGAGCACCAAGTGATGTCAATGGGAAAGCAGTTGCATCCTCGCGCAAACCATCGTCCTGCAACTCACGTGCAACGCGTGCATAAGAGATGTCAACGCGTGTCTTGAAGTTATCGGCAAGAACGATATCAGAGTTCAAACGAATATTCAAACGGTTGAAATCGTTACCCTCGATTGGCGAATCACCCAATGTGTAACCGAAAGAGAAGTTATACATAGCAACGTCATCACCACCCTCTACATTAATCTTGTAGTTCTGTGTAAGCGCCTCGCGGTATACGATGTCTGACCAGTCGGTATCATTGTGATACTTGTCATAGTATATAAAACCGCTCACCAACTTACCATTGCTGTCATAGACGGGCTTGTCGGCACGAAGGAAAGGAATACTGCGGTTGGGGTTCACATTCATTGTACCAATGAGGTCATTGGCATAAAGACGGTAGTCCTCACCTGAAAGCATGCTTGGCTGGTTTGGCTCAAGCGATACATTTCCATAGATGTTCGCTGTAATGCGGGTAGCCATACTCTCGCCTCGTTTTGTATTGATGATGATTACACCATTTGCAGCACGGGCGCCGTAGATGGCAGTACCATTCTTCAATACTTTGATATCACGGATATCATTGACATCAATTGCAGAGAGGATATTGTTGTACATACCCATGTGGATAGACTCATTACCCTCCTGAAGATCCCAGATAACACCGTCTACAACAACCAAAGGCTGTGTATTGGCATTTAGTGAATTGATACCACGGATGAACATCGCAGCACCTATGGCTGTTGTACCCGAACGGTTCACAGTACGTACATCAGCACCAATCTTGGTCTGAATATCAGACTCTATCGTCTGTGCAGTGGAAATACCCTCTTCAAAGCCTCTTTCGGCAGTAATGACGATATCATTGCTGTAATTCTCCTCAAAATTGGCTGAGTAAAGGCGTATGTTTATGATATCCTTTTTACCTACAGGTTTCTGTACCAACAGATAATCCGGAGTCGAGAATGTAATGAGGGTAACATAAGAAGGGATATTAAGTCTATACTTACCCTCTGCGTCGGTCATAGTTGTAACTCTTCTGTGACCGGTCGCCTGAACGCGGACACCGGCCATGGGCTGGTTGGTAGCCGCATCGTAGACAGTACCTGTAATGGTACGCACTTCTGCATCAGAGCCCTTCTTCTCGACCTTAACAGAATTGTCTGCTACTGCACCCTCATGCGCCGTGGTGGACGCAAGGGCAGCCGATGGCATCAAAAACATCAATGCCACTGATAATTGCATTAATTGTCGCATATACATAGTTGATTTTCTTTTTTTCATCATACAAACTATTCTTCAGAATCGAGAACCGGGATAAGCAGAATCTTGTCGATACGGATTGATGTATCAAAGTTCTTGCCTTGTCTCTTTTCGGCATTTGTCGCGGTTGTACTTGAGATCTGCAGTGTTACATTGTAGTCCTTGGCCTCACCGTCATAGAATTCGCTGTATCGTGGCTGGATTATAGCCTTTTCGCCGTCAGTGGTGAAGAACAGGGTATCCATCTTGAACGGATTGGTCTGCAACGACTTGTCTTTAGACGCAGTTCTATCATATTTTGCAGTGTAGAGATCGATGTAGGCATCTCCTGTCAAAGGATCCACCACACCCAAATTCTGCCTCATTACGATATCGAAACGG
>JAFOCD010000147.1 GCA_017381475.1 Bacteroidaceae bacterium | reverse complement strand
TAGAAAGACTTACCGCAATAATTGCATATATTTGTTATATAAAAGGAATGGTGGCAAGGCTTGCGTAATTGTGGTGGTAGGGAGTTTAGTAACCCTAAATGACCTGCCGCCACAATAAGCATAACGCAGCCAACAACCTTTTAGATAACAAATTAGTCTTCCATCAACTTACGATACCTCACCTTCTTCGGTTCCTCAATACCCAAGCGACGCATCTTGTTCTCCTCGTAGTCAGAGTATGAACCCTCGAAGCTGAACACATTGCCGTCACCCTCGAATGCGATGATATGTGTACAGATACGGTCGAGGAACCAACGGTCGTGGCTGATGACAACAGCACAACCTGCGAAGTTCTCAAGGCCCTCCTCAAGCGCACGGAGTGTGTTCACATCGATATCGTTGGTAGGCTCATCGAGGAGGAGAACATTACCACCCTCTTTAAGAGCCATAGCAAGGTGAAGACGGTTGCGCTCACCACCTGAAAGGACACCGCACTTCTTCTCCTGATCGGCACCGGTAAAGTTGAAGCGTGAAAGATATGCACGCACATTGACCTCCTTGCCACCAAGGCGCATGAGCTCGTTACCCTGGCTCATAACCTCGTAAACGGATTTGTCGGCAACAATATCTTTGTGGTTTTGGTCAACATATGCAATCTTTACTGTCTCTCCTACCTCAAATGTACCTTCATCGGCAGTCTCAAGACCCATAATCATGCGGAAAAGAGTTGTCTTACCGGCACCGTTAGGACCAATCACACCCACAATGCCGTTAGGTGGCAACATGAAGTTGAGGTTGCTGAAGAGGTGCTTGCTACCGAACGACTTACCAATATTCTCGGCATTGATGACCTTGTTGCCAAGGCGTGGACCGTTGGGGATAAAGATCTCGAGTTTCTCCTCACGCTCCTTCTGGTCCTCGTTAAGCATGCGCTCGTATGAGTTAAGACGCGCCTTACCCTTTGCCTGGCGAGCCTTTGGTGACATGCGCACCCACTCGAGCTCACGCTCAAGAGTCTTGCGACGCTTGCTTGCACTCTTCTCCTCCTGCTCCATGCGCTTGGTCTTCTGGTCGAGCCAAGATGAGTAGTTACCCTGCCAGGGAATTCCCTCGCCACGGTCAAGCTCAAGAATCCAGCCTGCGACATCATCAAGGAAGTAACGGTCGTGTGTTACGGCAATAACTGTACCCTCGTACTGGTTCAGGTGCTGCTCGAGCCAGTCGATACTCTCGGCATCGAGGTGGTTGGTAGGCTCATCGAGGAGGAGCACATCGGGCTTTGAAAGCAACAGACGGCAAAGAGCCACACGGCGGCGCTCACCACCGGAGAGGTGGTCAACGAGTTCATCGGGAGCCGGGCAACGGAGTGCAGCCATAGCGCGCTCGAGCTTGCTCTCAAGATTCCAAGCATCTGTGGCATCAATAATATCCTGCAACTCTGCCTGACGGGCAAAAAGCTCGTTCATTTTGTCGGCATCCTCGTAATACTCGGGCAAACCGAACTTCATATTGATCTCCTCATATTCGGCAAGGGCATCAACGATAGACTGTACACCCTCTTTCACGCACTCCATTACGGTCTTGCCATCCTGCAAGTGTGGTTCCTGTGGCAAGTAGCCCACTGAATAGCCGGGTGACCATACCACATTACCCTGATAGTCATTGTCAAGGCCCGCAATAATCTTCATCAAAGTTGATTTACCCGCACCGTTCATACCCACGATACCAATCTTTGCACCATAGAAGAACGAGAGGTAGATGTTTTTTAGAATCTGCTTGTTTGTCTGTTTGATGGTCTTGCTGAGATCCACCATCGAAAAGATAATTTTCTTGTCGTCAACTGTAGCCATAAATCTATATTATATTGTTTATATTATTCCTATTTTAGAAATCTTTCGCGAAGATAACAAAATTTCGTGAACAAAGACAATAAAAGTACCTTATAAATAGATTATGTAAAAACAGCAGTTGATACATAAACAGCAACAGTTTACATTCAAGAATTTTTCGTCAGTTGGTAGGCATCACGGACATCACCATTGGCAAGATGGATAACTCCGCAATATTCAAAGCCATATTTGCGCAGTATGTGATGCATGATTACATTGTCGCGATGCGTGTCAATGCGCATGGTGTCTGTATGCAAGAAGGCCCAGTCCAGCAGATGGCGGGCATAGCCCTTGCCGGGCTTTGCAACAGCAATGCGATGGATTACATGATAAGGCTCATCGTTCAGCCACGCCCCACCCTCGATATATGAATAAGTGGGATCTGGTCCCTGAATAAAAGCCATGGTTGCCTCAATTTCTCCATCTACGCCATCAGTTGCCACATAACACACCCCCTGTTCAATATCACGCCTCACAACATCGACCGACGGATACCCCACACCCCACTGGTGCAAGTTTCCACTTGCACGCATGATTGTTTTTGCGCTCTCAAAAAGGCGCATCAGTGCCGGTATGTCATCGCGTGTTGCTTTGCGTATATGAAATGCAAACCCCATTGGCTTGATGTATTTTCATAGTTCTATCACAAAACTATAAAAAACGGCGAAACAACAGGCTTTGATAAGATAATATTCTTTAGAAATTTAAACAGTTTCTAATCATCAAGCGCCATTTCATTGCTTTGAAAATGGAAAAATCAATCCAACAATATGCATTAAAGCGTGAGGTGTATTGTGTTGCACAAGAGAAACAAGCCATCTGTCAAACGAGAACAACTCATTGACTTCACTCTTCATCCGCTCAACAGCAGCCTCCTTTGCCACATCGTTACTATGCTGCATACAACGCAATTCGCGCAACGAGGCGATATCATGGCAACTATTTACACTCTTTTTCATTCTTTTCATTTTCTACAAATAACATCCTTGCAAAATGTCTCACAATTCTATCAACAAAAAGACGCTCGCGTAACATGTAGACAACCATTGCAGTGAACAACATCAACAATGCAACCACAACAATTGACAACGGCACCCCAATGATCGGGAACAGCAGAATAGCTATTGCAACCATCAGTGCCAGATACGCCACAAAGAGGAGCATGAATAGTACGAAACCGCAAATCACATCGCCAAGCAACAATGACAGATTCTCAACCAGTCGCAGTTTGCAACCATCCATGCTCCTCTTCATATATTCAAGAGCATCCTTTGGAATATTCCAAATATCGGCTCTAAATCCCATACATCCAATCCTTCAGAGTTGTGCTTTATTCCTCAACAACAACCTTCTCCTCAACCTTGCAATCACACCCCTCCTTGCCGCAGCAACCGGCATTATCAAAGTGTCTTTTAAGATCGCCAAGTTTATCCTTGATATCCTTGCGCATATCCTCGCCCTTCTTTGGAGCAAACAGCATCATCACCAAGCCACCGGCTAACATGCCACCGGTAAAAGCTAAAAAATTGCATACTTTCATAAAAACATAATTTAGCGGTTAACACTCGCAGGTCCAAAGTCCCTCCCTGGGCGCTACAGCAAAAGAGAGAATAACATTGCCAAAAGAAAAAACATCGGCCACTTTCTTGCTGTTTTATCCCAAAAGCACTACCTTTGGTTCTCCTGTGGAATATAAACAACTGCAATATGAAAAAGTGCGCTACAATTATATTTTATTCAGCATTATTTCTCCTTTTTTCCTGTACCGACAGCAAGAAGGCGTCAATAGACACCGATAACCAGCAGGAAGAGCCACACAAAGAGAAGGAAATCAAGATTGACACTATCAAAATCCACGAGAAATACACCTTCGCTTATGTAAAGGAGAATGCCCCCACACTGACTATTGACATCAACCTGCCAGCCATTAACTTGGGCAATGATGAAGCCACTGCAAGACTCGACAGCGCATTGGCATTGGGTATTTTCAACACCCCACATACCCTGCGTGAATCATGTGACAGTTTCATTGCCGCACAAAAAAAGGATTTCGACTGGTTACGCGATGACTACTATAACCTCAAAGAAGAAGGCTTGCCACCGGGACTTATGCAGCAGTATTGCGACATCACCGGTAATGCCGTTTTTGGCTACAAAGGATACTTAAACTACACCATGAGTCGCGAGGAGTACTACGGCGGTGCCCACCCCAACACCTATCACAACATCCTTAACTTCGACCCAAAGACAGGATACGAAGTTGCATTCTATGACATTTTCAAGGAGGGTTGCGAAGAAACATTGACAGCAATGCTTGTAGAAGAACTCATGCGCTATGCCCAGGCATCCACAATTGAGGAACTGCGCGAGAAAGGCTACCTCTATTTCGACTCAGATATGTTCATCTCACAGAATTTTCTTCTGGACAACGACAGTGTGACATTCCTCTACAACCGTTACGAGATTGCCCCTTATGCCATGGGTGATATAAAACTGACACTTGATTACACAACATTAAAAGATATAATGAAATAATGGAAAGCATAACAAAGTATTTCCCAAATCTCAGCGACAAGCAGAAAGAGCAGTTCGCAGCACTATACGACCTCTACTACGACTGGAATAGCAAGATAAATGTAATCTCGCGCAAGGATATTGAAAACCTCTATCTCCACCATGTGTTGCATTCACTGGCTATAGCCAAGTACATCACATTCAAACCCGGAACAAAGATAATGGACATGGGCTGCGGTGGCGGTTTCCCCGGTATTCCCCTTGCAATCATGTTCCCCGATGTCCAGTTCCACCTTGTTGATAGCATTGGCAAGAAGGTTCGTGTTGCCGGCGAGATAGCCCAGGCCATAGGACTTGAGAATGTGCGCACAAGCCACAGCCGTGCCGAGGAGATCAAGGACAAGTACAGTTTTGTCGTTAGCCGTGCAGTCATGCAGTTGCCCGACCTTGTAAAGATTTGCCGCAAAAACATCTCAAACGAACAGTTCAACGCCCTGCCCAACGGCATCATCTGCCTCAAGGGCGGCGACATGACAGCCGAGACACAGCAGTTCAAGAACAGCCGTGAGATAATTGACATAAGCACTTATTTTAGCGAGGAGTATTTTAAGGACAAGAAGGTCGTATACGTCCAAATCTAATCCATCATGAAACTAAAGAAATTCATAGTAAACCCCATACAGGTAAACTGCTATCTTCTTTGGGATGACACCAAAGAGGCGGTTCTCATTGACTGTGGAGCATGGTTTCCACAGGAACGTGAACAGATAAGGAAGTTTATCGAGGACAACGGTCTGACATTGAAACACCACCTCAACACTCACCTGCATTTCGACCACATATTCGGCAATGCATTCATCGAGGAGACATTCGGTATAAAAGCCAGCGCCAACGATGCCGACTGGCCATGGGCCGAGAATATCAAGGAGCGTGTAGCACGCTTTGGCGTGACATACAACGAGGATGTCCCCCCACTTGGCCGTGTGCTCAACGACAGCGATGAAATTCTCTTCGGCAACAGCCGCATTGTTGCAATTGCAGTTCCGGGACACTCACCTGGCAGTCTTGCCTATTACTTGCCACAGGCAAACATGCTCTTCAGTGGCGACGCACTGTTCCGTGGCAGCATAGGCCGCACCGATTTCCCCGACAGCAACCACCGCGCCTTGATATATGCAATACGCGAAAGACTGCTCACCCTCCCCCCGGAGACAGTTGTCTATCCAGGCCACGACCGCGAAACGACAATCGAGTTCGAGAAGAACTGCAACATGTTTTTGAGATAAATTACAATTTTCGGATTTGAAATATCATTATAACAAGAAGAGGATGTCACCGACATCCTCTTCTTGCAAATTCATTATTATTATCAACCAAGCAGCTGCTTATAGGTTGTCTTTGGTGAGCGAGCGGCTGTTGTCTCGTCGAGGCGGCGCACAGGCGTGTTGTGCGGAGCGTTCTTTACCACATCGGGGTTCTCTATTGCCTCGGCAGCAACCTTCTTCATCACTGCAATGAACTCATCCAGTGTCTCCTTGCTCTCGGTTTCGGTAGGCTCAATCATTATGCTCTGATGGAACAGCAAGGGGAAGTAGATGGTTGGCGCATGGTAGCCATAGTCGAGCAGTCGCTTGGCAATGTCGAGCGTTGTAACGCCTGTCGATTTGTCGGCAAGACCATCGAACACAAACTCGTGCTTGCATACACCCTCAATTGGCAGGTAATACTCGTTCTTCAACGACTCCTTCACGTAGTTTGCATTGAGCACTGCAAGCGGACCAACCATCTTCACATTCTCGCGGCCGAGAGTGAGGATATAGGTATAGGCACGCAACAGCACGCCAAAGTTGCCAAGAAAATTGGAAACATAGCCTGCCAACTTGTCATCGGTGTCAAGATAGAACACACCGTCGGCATCCTTCTTCACCTGTGGGTTGGGCAGTAATGCCTCAAGACCGGCACGCACGCCTACAGGGCCGTCACCGGGGCCACCGCCACCGTGAGGTGTAGAGAATGTCTTATGAAGGTTTATATGCATGATGTCGAATCCCATGTCACCGGGGCGGCACTTGCCAAGCACGGCATTCAGGTTCGCTCCATCGTAGTAGAGCAAACCGCCACACTCATGCACCAGGCGTGCAATCTCCGGGATTTCGGTCTCGAATATACCAAGTGTGTTAGGGTTGGTCATCATGATGCCAGCAACGGTGTCATCGAGCAAAGGTTTCAAATCCTCTACATCGACTGTTCCGTTGGCTGTTGACTTAACCTCAACAATCTCAAGGCCACATACTGCAGCACTTGCAGGATTGGTACCATGTGCACTGTCGGGCACAATCACCTTGGTGCGCTTTGTGTCGCCACGCTGCTGGTGATATGAGCGCATAATCATCAAACCTGTCAACTCACCGTGTGCACCGGCATACGGGTTGAGCGTGAACGCTGCAAGGCCACTGATCTCGGCAAGCGACTCGGCAAGGTTGTAATAGACCTCGAGAGCACCCTGTGCAGCTTCAACGGGAGCATCGGGGTGTAGCCCTGCGAATGAAGGCAACGCACTGATTTCCTCATTAAGGCGAGGATTGTACTTCATTGTACAGCTGCCCAAGGGGTAGAATCCAGTATCGACACCAAAGTTCTTGTTCGATAGGTTGGTATAGTGACGCACCACATCAAACTCAGTAACCTCGGGAAGCAGGGATTTGCTTTCGCGTTTGAGACCGGCAGGCAACTGGCAAGGACAATAATTCTCCTTGAAAACATTCTTCGGAAGGGAATATCCCGTTCTGCCCTCTTTCGAGAGCTCGAAAATCAATTTGTCATAATTGCGTATCATGGTATATCCTCCAATTAAATGTTATTCACTATTTCAACAAACTTGTCCATCTCCTCCTTTGTACGCTGCTCGGTAACACACACAAGCAACATGTCATCGGCTACACGCACGCCGCCAAGAATACCGTTGGCACACAGTGCATCGAGCACCTTCTCGGCAGGAACAGCCGTGCGCACCACGAATTCATTGAAGAACGGTTTCTCGTAAGCCAGTGCACATTTGCCTGTTGCTACAAGCCTGTCGGCAAGGTAATGCGCACCACCGTATGAGAGTTCGCAAGCCTCCTTCAAGCCCTTGTGTCCCATCACTGACATGTAGATTGTCACATAGAGAGCCATGAGCGACTGGTTGGAGCAGATATTGCTGTTTGCCTTCTCGCGGCGGATGTGCTGCTCGCGCGCCTGTAATGTAAGCACAAATGCGCGCTTGCCATCGACATCAGTTGTCGCGCCCACAATGCGGCCAGGCAACTTGCGTATGTTGGCATTGGTGCAGGCAAGGAAACCTACATAAGGACCGCCATAGCACATTGGGATACCAAGTGACTGGGCATCGCCGCAGGCAATATCTGCGCCCCACTCTGCCGGTGTCTTCAGCACCGCAAGGCTCGATGGCTTGCAGTTCATCACAAGCATGGCCTTCTTTGCGTGACACATGTCGGCAACACCGGTGTAGTCCTCGACAATACCATAGAAGTTTGGCTGTGCAAGGATTACGCCTGCGACATCATCGGCCTGGAGCCTTGCTTCAAGGTCGGCAAGGTCGGTAACGCCATCCTTTTCGGCAATGGTCTCAACGATGACACCCTGGTACTTGGCATAAGTCTCCACCACTCGCTTCACTCTCGGGTTCATTGTTGCCGAGAGAAGCACCTTGTTGCGTTTCTTGGCAATGGCAACGCACATCATCATAGCCTCGGCAGTTGCGGTTGTACCGTCATACATTGAAGCATTGGTAACATCCATTCCCGTGAGCTCGCAAATCATTGACTGGTACTCGAAGATATACTGCAATGTACCCTGCGAAATCTCGGGCTGATAAGGAGTGTATGCTGTAAGGAATTCGCCACGCGAGAGTATCGGTGCTATCACAGATGGCGAATAATGATCCTCGACACCGGCACCGGCAAAGCATGCAAGGCTTGCATTTTTCTTGCCCAGAGCCTCAAAAAACCGCCGCACCTCAACCTCGGACATAGCCTCGGGAAGCGCAAACTCGCGGTCAAAGAGCAGCTGCTGCGGAATCTCGCCATAAAGGTCGTCCATGGACTTCAACCCGGCAACCTCAAGCATCTGCTCAATATCCTGTTGGGTATGAGGGAAATATTTCATAATGAATATACAATGAAATGCATTTCAAATTCGGTGCTGTCAAAATTTGACAGTCGCGATAGTT
>JAFOCD010000146.1 GCA_017381475.1 Bacteroidaceae bacterium | reverse complement strand
TGCCACGGCAAGCGTTTCAAGAACGAGATTCTGGAGGTAAAATTCCACGGCAAGAACATACACGATATACTGGAGATGACAATTGGCGATGCCATAAACTTCTTCCAGGAGCATGGACAGAAACGCATTGCCGAGAGCCTGCAGCCACTGCAGGATGTAGGACTTGCATACATCAAGATGGGACAGTCATCATCAACCCTTTCGGGTGGTGAGAACCAGCGCGTGAAGCTTGCATACTACCTGAGCCGCCAGAGCGACCGCCCTACAATGTTCATCTTTGACGAGCCGACAACCGGATTGCATTTCCATGACATAAAGAAACTGCTCAAATCGTTCGAGCGCCTGCTCGAACGCGGTCACTCTTTGGTTGTGATTGAGCACAACATGGATGTTATCAAGTGCGCCGACTATCTAATAGACCTGGGCCCCGAAGGCGGCGAAGAGGGCGGCAACCTTGTTGCCGCAGGCACCCCCGAGGAGGTTGCACAATGCAAGGAATCATATACAGGGCAGTTCCTGAGAGAGAAACTATCATAACACAAACGGCACAAAGACTGTACATACAAATATTAACCAACCAAAATTCTAGAACTATGAAAAAGATTCTTTTAACATTGGCTTTGATTGTCAGCACAACCTCTTACGCCCAGAATTCAACGGGTATGAGCAACGGACATGAATGGGTAGACCTGGGTTTAAGTGTCAAATGGGCAACTTGCAATATCGGTGCAGATTCACCGGAGAAGAACGGACTATATTTTGCTTGGGGAGAGATTGTAAAAACTTACGACCACAATAAAAACAATTGCAAGACATTAGGCCTACACATTGATGACATCAGTGGCATGAGTGCATACGACACAGCAAAGAAAATTTGGGGAGGAAGTTGGAGAATGCCCACAATGGCTGAATTTCAAGAATTATTGAATGAGTGTAAATGGATTTGGATATTGGATAGCAACAGCAGCATGGGTGGATATAAAGTTGTAGGACCAAACGGAAATCACATCTTCCTGCCTGCATCGGGATATGAGCTTGATGCAGAAAAAGAAAAAAGAGGAACCGCAGGTTTTTACTGGAGTGGCACTACCGAATACGGCAATACAGGTGACGCTTATATTTTACAGATAGCATTTGTAGACGACGAAACAAAATCTATTGATTTTATACCACGTTATTACGGATTAACAATTCGTCCAGTAATAAAATAAAGCAATAATATAGCAGTTGACCCGGCGACATTGGGTCAACTGCTATATTATTACCTAAAATAACTCTCATATATACATAAATGAAATGACCGCAATTGCGGTCATTTCATTTATTGCTTTTAATATTTAACAAAATCAACTTACTCCATTATCCCATAGAATACTCCTCCAAATACACCTGCCAATACCAAAATCAATATTGGACTTACTTTATAGAATTTCATTGCCACGAATGCTCCAATGAAAAGCGCTACGCTTACCCAGAACTGCAGGGGGGTATCAGTTGGTGAGCCGAAGTTCTCCTCGGTCATGAGCAGCAGCGCTGCCGATGCAATCAAGCCCACGACTGCCGGGCGCAACACACGGAACACAGCCTCGACATTGGGATGCTTGTAATATTTCATGAAGAAACGGCACACTATGAGCATAAGCACGATAGAGGGCATCATAACGGCAAGCGAGGCCACAAGTGAACCAAGCACAGCCAGCGCCTCATTGCCTGTAGCATTGAACACAGCGGTGTAACCCACATAGGTTGCCGAGTTTATTCCAATGGGGCCTGGAGTCATCTGACTCACAGCCACAATATCGGTAAACTCCGATGCGGTGAGCCATGCATGACGCGCGACAACCTCGCCCTGAATGACAGAAAGCATGCCATATCCGCCTCCAAAGGAGAAGAGGCCAATCATGAGAAAAGAGCACAGAAGTTCAAAGAAAATCATTGTTTTTCCCTCCTAATTTTACCCCATACATAACCGGCAATACCGGCAACCAGAATCACGAACACGGGCGACACCCCGAATGCCACGATAAGCAGTGCCGACAGCACCGGAATCCAGGCCATGCTCCACCCCACCTTTGCGCTCTTTGCCACATTGAACACCGGCACGGCAATGAGTGCGACCACCACGGGGCGTATGCCTTTGAACACATTGTTCACCACCTCTATGTGACGGAATTGACGGAAGAACAGGGCTATCATCAATATTATGACCACAGAAGGCAACACGCAGCCGAATGCAGCAGCCAATGCACCACGCACGCCACGCTGTCTGTACCCTATGAAAACAGCCATATTGACAGCAAAGACACCAGGGGCAGCCTGCGCCACAGCCAACAGATCAACAAAATCCTCTTTCTTCACCCAACGGTTACGCTCAACGACATCGCTCTGGATGAGCGGTATCATTGCATATCCACCGCCAAAGGTAAAGAGCCCAATGCGGAAGAATGTAGTAAAGAGTTTAAAAAGAGATGTTGGCATTAAGAAGTGGCTTAAATTACTAAAGAGAATTAAGGAGAACTAAGGTACATTAATGTTCCTTAATTCCCCTACAATTCCAATTATCAGTGGAATGAATAAAAAGATAAAGTTCAAGGCTTGCGAAGCCCGATAAACCGCAGTTTACTTTTGTGTAAATGCCATTGCGTACGAGCAATGTTTGCGACAACGGGAACTTTAGTTCCCCAAAGGAGTGCCGCAGGCTTAGAGGGCAAGCGTAACGCAGAAATTTACTTTTTAGTCATTTCACTTCACCTTTTCTGCTACCCAGTTATAAGCATTGCGGAAAATCTCAATCCATGGTGTCACATCATCTGCCAAGTGGTTAGCAGGATATGTAGCACATTGCCATGGGAAGATTGCGCGCTCAGGGTGAGGCATCATTGCAACATGACGGCCGTTTGCACTTGCAAGGGCTGCAACATTGAAATCGGAACCGTTGGGGTTCGCTGGATAGCCCTCATATGCATACTGTGCCACGATGTTATACTTCTCGGCATCGTATGGGAGAGAGAACTTGCCCTCACCGTGAGCAACCCAAACACCAAGACGGCTGTTAGAGAGCGAACCGAAGAGAACGCTGTTGTTCTCTGGGATATTCACGCCCACGAACGAAGACTCGAACTTGTGTGAGTTGTTGTGAAGCATGCGG
>JAFOCD010000145.1 GCA_017381475.1 Bacteroidaceae bacterium | reverse complement strand
GTTGTGCTCTACCAACTGAGCTATTTCCGCATTTAATCGCAACGCGACTATTTGGTTTTACATTTCCTTGCCAAGGTTGGGAACCTTATATCTTTGCGGCAAGGTTGTGCTCTACCAACTGAGCTATTTCCGCATTTGCTTTGCTAACTAAATTCAAAATTTCAAAGAGAGCGGAAAACGAGGCTCGAACTCGCGACCCCAACCTTGGCAAGGTTGTGCTCTACCAACTGAGCTATTTCCGCGTTTATTTCATAAACTCGGCATTTCCGGCTGCGCTCATTGTGTGAAAGTAAACTTTCCCATTCGCTAGCACGAAAATTCCGCATTTGTTTCACAAACTTGGCTTTTTCGGCTGCACTCATTGCGTGAAAGTAAGCTTTCCCATTCGCTAGCACGAAAATTCCGCATTCATTTTACAGCTCAACCGCTGTGCGTTACGCTTAACGGGTGCAAAGGTATAACTATTTTTTTAATATGCAAAACAAATAGCAAAAATATTTCACTATTTGTACATTTTTTATTTTTACAGTATCTTTGAAATATGCAAAACTACTTTTTTGCTTTGTCAAACATAAAAACAATGATTGAATACCTACTAACCCCATTGGTTTGCGAACGATTCAGGAACGACACGCGTTACCGCGAGGGACATTTGCGCGTGATAAACGCCTTGCCTGCGCGCAAGGTACTGGGACTTTATGCGCCCGAGATAAAACAGACCACAAAACAACTCTCATCAAACGGCTGCGAGATTATACAAACCGACGGAACACACCGCATTTGCACAAACGGAAAAGAAATTATTGCCAAATTCGAAGCCACACCGCCCCACTCTCTTTGCTACGAAGAGACTGTAATATGGGGTTATCTCATCAACCTTGAAAAATGCACACTACAGGAACGCCTTGCCATGCTTGAGCGCTATATTCCGGTACTCGACAACTGGGCGGTATGCGATGCCTATTGTGCCAACGCCAAATGGATGGCACGCGCCGACAAAGGAATACTCTGGACATTTCTGCAACGCTGGTTCGGTTCACACCGCGAATTTGAGGTACGCTTTGCCATTGTGGCATCAATGTGTTACTTCCTTGACAAAGAGTGGCTAGAAAAAGTCTTCAAGCGCATTGAGACACTCGATTTCAATGCCATAGCATCGGAATACAAAAGCGTCAAAGGCAAGCCAAATACTGCACAACAAGGCACTGTACAAGGAGCATTGCCCTATTATGTACGCATGGGAGCAGCATGGTTGCTTGCTACGGCATTGGCAAAATTCCCCGAGCAGACAAGAGCTTTTGTACGCGCGTCACAACTCCCAGACGATGTCATCAGGCTCTACACACGCAAGGCACGCGAATCGTTCCGCACACGCCTTGTAGACGCACAGTAAATTTCCAAACAAAAAAGATACGCAACTCCTTTTGTATTTATGACAAACACTATACGAGAAAAAAGAAGCTGCGTATCTCACAGCAAGGAGAACCACCAACCTTGCCGTTCATTTTTATTTTTTTAATTTTCACACACTCTATGTATTAGACGGATGAAATTTGTTTTTGTTACAACCTGTTTGGTTAAAATTGATTAAAAAACATAGGGGATAACCAAAAAGGTTCTTTTAAAACAAGCAACCCCTGCCAGAGCCCTGGCAGGGGGTATTATCTAGTAAAATGAGCTACCCTCAAACAAATGATTTATTGGGAGTGAATAAAATGCAAAGTTCAAGGCTTGCGCAAACAAGTAAAACGCAAAACTTGTTTTAGCGTTTTGCAACAAGTGCAGCCAAGGCTCGCCAAAGGCAGCCGGCTTGCGCTGACTTCAAAACCGCAGTTTACTAAGCGTAAATGAGGATTTTGAAGACAAGCATAACGCTGAAATTTGCTTTTTAGTCACTCACAGTAATATTAGCGCAAACGAAATGTAATAGGCAACACAAACTGCGTTGCAACAGCCTTGCCTTCCTGCATTCCAGGTTTCCACGCCGGCATACTCTCAACAACCCTCAAAGCCTCGGCCTCGAGCGACTTCTCAAGGTAGCTTCCATCAGATTCAAGCTTTCCAAGCGTAGGTATACTGTTCTTTACAGCATCATCAAATTGAGCATTGTATTGTGCTACAACTTTCGACTGTGCCAAAATCTCCTCCTCGCTTGCGTTTTTGGCAACAAGTTCATCCAAATCAATACGAGCCTGGTTAAGTTTCGCCCTCAACGCCTCGGTCTCTTCACCGTAATACCATATTTCATATTGCGCCTTGGAAACTACCGCATTGGATATAACACCATCTTTACCAACAATGAACTGCACAAATATTCTTCCTTGCAAACCGGCCTCACGCGCCTCCTTTGGATATTTTGTATTGGTGCTCAAGTACTTCATCATCTCCTGCTGTCCACCAGGGAAATCCGGCATTTTCTCAGGTTTGTTTTCAACAGCCTCTACTTTCTGAGACTTCTTCATAGTGATAAAAATAACACCATCCTTGTCCCCGGCTTTGTATTTTTCTAGCTCTTCGGCCGACAACTGCTCCTTCTTCACGACTGTCATGCTCTCAATGTCCAGCGAATTTATATCCGTAATGTCACCTTCATAAAGTTCGCCGTCAACCACAAAAGCCGCATTGTGCTCCTTATTTACCGCAGCACTACCGCCTTCGAGTTCAATCACTGCAGCCTTTTTCTGCAACTTAAATACTACCGGAAGAACAAATTTCACATTCACAGCCTTACCTTTGTTCATTGCGGGTTTCCATTTTGGCATTGCCCTTACCACTCTCAAAGCCTCGGCATCCAATGCCTCATTGCCCGAAGAGCGCATTATCTCCACATTGTCTATTGAACCATCGGTCTTCACCACAAACTGTACATAAGATTTTCCTTCTGCGCCCACTTTTGCAGCCGACTCGGGGTATTTCAGATTACTCTTTATGTACTTTGCCATCTCTTTCATTCCACCGGGAAACTCGGGCTGCACCTCCACTACCTCATGTATCTTTTCAGGGTCGTCATTGGCGGAAGCAGGAGAGACATCGTAGATATAATCCACCTCTACCACTTGCGAGTTATTTTCCACTCTAGAAATTGTGCTATCAGCAACAAATTCATTAACTTTGCCTGCAGGTTCGGCATTTGCATTCTC
>JAFOCD010000144.1 GCA_017381475.1 Bacteroidaceae bacterium | reverse complement strand
GTACCTGTATTCTCGCAACGACCCTCGTTAAGAGCCAACAACAGAGCCTTTGCAAGGTTGGTACGGGCACCAAAGAACTGAATCTGGCGACCAATATCCTGATATGATACGCAGCAAGCGATACCGTAGTCATCAGAGTGACGTACCTCACGCATCAACTCGTCGTTCTCGTACTGTACTGAACTTGTGTCGATAGAAACCTTTGCACAGAACTCCTTGAATCCCTGGGGAAGTTGGGGGCTCCAAAGCACAGTCATATTGGGCTCGGGTGAAGGACCGAGGTTGTAGAGTGTCTGCAAGAAACGGAACGAAGTCTTTGTAACCTTTGTACGACCGTCGTTGAAGCGACCACCGATAGCCTCTGTTACCCATGTTGGGTCACCGGCAAAGAGGTCATTGTAAGACTGCATACGCAAGTGACGAACCATACGCAACTTGATAACGAACTGATCGATGAGCTCCTGAGCGAATGTCTCGTCGATGTTGCCATTGTCAAGATCGTACTGGATATAGATATCAAGGAAAGAAGATACGTTACCGAGTGACATCGCAGCACCGTCCTGCTCCTTAACGGCAGCAAGGTATGCCATGTATGTCCACTGAACAGCCTCCTGAGCACTTGTTGCAGGACGAGAAAGGTCGAGACCATAGTACTCGCCAAGAACCTTCATCTCCTTCAAAGCCTTGATCTGCTCAGCAACCTCCTCACGAAGACGGATAGTGTGCTCAGTCATAGGACTTACCAAGCCCTTCAAATCGGCCTGCTTAGCCTCGATAAGACGGTCAAGACCATAGAGTGCAAGACGACGGTAGTCACCGATTATACGACCACGCGCATAGTTATCGGGAAGACCGGTAAGGAAGCCCAAAGAACGGTACATACGAATCTCCTCGTTGTAAGCGTCGAATACACCGTCATTGTGAGTCTTGCGATAGTGATAGAAGATATCCTTAACTTTCTCGTCAACGGGCATACCGTTCTCGAGACAAGCTTTCTCTACAACCTTGATACCACCGAAAGGCTTGATAGCACGCTTCAGCAACTCGTCAGTCTGCAAACCGACAATAAGCTCATTCTCCTTGTCGATGTAACCGGCCTTGTGAGAAGTGATAGTAGAAACGGTCTTGTTGTCCAAAGCACGAACACCGTTGTTTGCGCGCTCCTCAGCAAGAGCCTTGACACACTCGCCCCACACCTTCTTAGTTCTTTCTGTGGGACCAACCAAGAATGAAGCATCTCCCTCATAAGGAGTGATGTTCTCGTGAACAAAGCTACCAACATTGATCTCTTTGCTCCACAAACCATCTTTAAAATTCAATTTCTTTTCCATAGTTTTTATATAGTCAATGGTTTAAAACTCATTTACCGGAGAAGAAAGACAGCCTTTCTTCCATTTGCACCGCAAAGATAATAAAATTTGAATAGAGCACACAATATTTTGCAATATTATTGCACTAAATTTTTAAATTATTTCATTTTTGGAATGATTTTATATTGCCGCATCCAAAAAGCACACTTTTGCATGACAAAATTGTCCAAAAGCAGGACTCTTGAATACCCCAATAGCGGCTGCGCAGACAAAACGCTACTTTCCAGAAAGCACCTTTTTATAACATTCCATTGTCTGATACGCAAACTGCTCCATTGTGAAGCGCGAAGCCCACTCTACTCCATCGAGAACCATCTTTTCCTTGACAGCAGGTTGCATGCACTGTTTCACCGCTGACGCAATACCCTCAACATCAAACGGAGCGACATATAGCGAGCCGGGACCGCCCGCCTCCTCAAGACATGAGCCGGTTGCAGCAACAACAGGGACGCGGGAATTCAGAGCCTCAAGCAAAGGAATACCAAAGCCCTCGTAGAGTGACATGTAGGCAAACACATCGGCACATCGGTAAATTACAGGCAAATCAAGATAAGGAACACCGTGCAATAGATGCACACGATCTTGCAAACCATTCTCGGCGACGAATTTATCCACAAGAGCAGTATATTTTGTACGGCGACCAACTGCAACAAGATGAATATCCTGAGGTAACAGCAAAAGAGCCTTTACCACTGAGAGCAGATTTTTGCGTTCCTCAATAGTTCCGACAGAAACAATAAACTTTTCAGGCAAAGAATATTTCTGTTTTACCTCAGCAATCCTCTCCGGAGCAACAGCCTGGGCAAACAACGGGTCACACCCCTGATATACAACCGAAACCTTATCGGGAGAAATGCCATAATCCTTGACAATATCACGTTTAGTACATTCGCTCACTGCTATAACATGATCAGCATTGCGACACGCACGGCGAAACTTGAAATCGTAGATTTTGCGGTCAATCACTGGATAACATTGAGGCAAACGACGGAAAATCACATCATGTACAGTGACAACACTCTTCACACCGGGCGAAACCGAACGGATGTTCAATGGCAACTCATTGCTGAGGCCATGAAACACCTGCACACCGTCGGCCACAAGCGTTTTTGTAACACCCCACACGCGCCAAAAAGACTTGAATTTACGCGCGCAACCCGAAAGCGGAAGGCATTTCTTCATCCTACCATTGGAACCGGCAAGAATCTCATCAAACTTCGCATTGTTCACATCCTTGGGAATATACACATTATACCCCTCATTAGGATAATACTTGAGCAACGCCTCAAGAGCATACCTACTATAGTTTCCAAGTCCTGTAAAATTTTGAGCGGCACGTTTGCCATCAAAACCAATCTTCATGCTTATTCAAATTTATCACAAACGCAAAACGCGTCTACATTAAAGACAAATATAGCACATTTAATCATTTTTGCGCCTCGCAAAGCAAAAAAAATATTATTTTTTGAAAATTTTTCTCCCATTTTCTTGCATGGTATATTTTTTTGATATACCTTTGCATCATCAAACGAAAAGAGACCACATTTTCGTTTAAAAACAACTCTTGGAGAGGTGGCAGAGTGGTCGATTGCACCGGTCTTGAAAACCGACGTACTGAAAGGTACCGGGGGTTCGAATCCCTCTCTCTCCGCAAGAAAAGGAAGCTGAAAGGCTTCCTTTTTTTACATTAGAGGGGATGAGAACACCCGAGCGGGGGTTCGTAATCGACGAAGTCGCTTGCCAAAGCAAGAATCCCTCTCTCTCCGCAAGAAATCAGGAACAACGAAAGTTGCTCCTGATTTTCGTTTTATAGCTGCGGGAAGCTCGCTTACCAGCAGATAGGAAACGAAAATCAGATGCAAACACCGATAGGTGATTGCTGATTTCTTGCAAAGGAATCTCCTACAGGGATGGGCAAGTAAAGCGAAGCCAATCCCTACTTTAAAAACAAGACCACCCACAAAACATAAAAGAAAATCAAAGTAAACACCGCCAGGTGTTTGCTGATTTCTTGCCAAGGATTCCCCAACAGGGATGGGCAAGCGAAGCGAAGCCAATCCCTACTCAAATACAAGAACTGCCGCAGACCGCAAAGACTGCCTATACATAAAAGAAAATCAGAACAAACACCGCCAGGTGTTTGCTGATTTCTTGCCAAGGATTCCCCAACAGGGATGGGCGAGCGAAGCGAAGCCAATCTCTACTACAAACAAAAGAACTGCCGAAATAGAAAAAAGAAATGGCAGTATCCAATATTTTGTGTGATTACACCTTGGCCGCACTCGCTTTATATGACTTTTGTATTGCAGCTTTGACAACATTGACATCGGCTCAGTTTGCCGATTCTACCCCCACACCTCAACCCAAAGCGAACTTTCTTTGTTATAAAATAAACAGCAAAGCAATGAGCTACCTTTTGATTCTTCTGGCCGTGTCGTTTGCAGCATCTGCTGTGGGGTGGATTTACTTCATCTATTTCTTCAGCATTGGCTACGGACTTTCAATAGCTGCACTGGCCGCAGCCACAGCAGCAATATTCACCAACAGCATCACACCACCCACAGCAATATTCTGCTGCACATTATTTATATATGGTCTGCGCCTTGCCGGCTACCTTTTCGCACGCGAGAAGAGATCACCGTCATACAAAAAGATTCTCTATCAACCCGACAGCAAAGAACGCAAGCCATTACCTACTATGTTCCTGATCTGGATTTCATGCGCCTTGCTATATGTTGGGCAAATAAGCCCCATCACATTCTACCTATACAATCTTTCCCAAGGAGGAGAGACTGACGCCACATGGGCTTGGGCAGGCGCAACTATCGCATTCATAGGTTTCCTCATAGAAACCATCGCCGACACACAAAAGAGCATAGCAAAGAAAAGCAACCCCAAAGGATTCGTGAGCACAGGACTTTACCGCATTGTGCGTTGCCCGAACTATTTTGGTGAGATTTTGCTATGGACAGGTAGCTTCACAATCAGCTTTGGCGCAGACTGCACACCATGGCAGTGGACAATTGCCTCGCTTGGCTACACAGGAATCCTATATGTAATGTTCAGCGGCGCACGGCGTCTCGAACTGCGCCAACAAGAGAGATACGGCAACAACCCGGAATACCAGCAATACATCAAAAGACGCCCGCTTATCATTCCATTCCTACCCATATACAGTGTCGCAAAATATAAATGGCTAAAAGGATAAAAAAAACACAACAAACACACCCATATCAACGCAAATAGATTATATTTGCACCATAACACTAATTTTAAAACATTTATATATTATGGAACAAAACTACCAGACACCTGGAGGTCCAGCCAGACCACAACAGTACCAGGCACAGCCACAGCAGCAGTACCAAAGACCACAACAACAGTATCAAGGACCACAACAACAGTATCAAGGACAACCACAGAACCCCAACCAGCAACAACTGTATCATTACCAACCAAGCCATATGAAAAATGGCGCCGAAAATTCCATCACATTTGTTGCATACACAATCTTAATACTAGGCATCATCGCAACAGTATATATGTTCGCCACAGTAGTCTTTATCGATGTACCGGTAAATGGATACGGATATAGTTGGGAATTCCCGTATGCAACCCGAAAAGAGTTTAACCCTGGAGGTCTCTTCGCCACACTCCTTGTTCTATTCACAACAATCATGCAGTGGGCATTCATGAAAGTCATTGCAAACATTTCACTGAACCTCAAGGATATAAACAAGAAATTGAAATAACAATTTAACAAAATACAAAAAAGAGAGCAACTTCAAAGTTGCTCTCTTTTTTATTATATAAGCCTTGCGGCAGTAATTACTTCTTCAAAGCCTCGTCTGCTTTTGCCTGAGGCATCATCTCCTCAGAGAACATATAGGCACCGGTCTTAGGTGATTTAACCAATTTTACAACCTTTACAAACTTCTCCTTATCACCTGTCTGGAGGGTTGCAACCGCTTTCTTAGCCATTTCTTATTACTTAATTTCTTTGTGAACTGTTACTCTCTTCAAATATGGGTTGTATTTCTTCAACTCCAAACGCTCAGTTGTGTTCTTGCGGTTCTTTGTGGTGATGTAACGAGACATACCTGGAACACCGCTGTTCTTCTGCTCAGTGCACTCAAGGATTACCTGAACACGATTTCCTTTTACCTTCTTAGCCATACTACTTTCCTCCTTTAATTAATCGAGTACTTTAATTTCCTCCCAAGCAACGTGGCCATTCTTTACAGCAGCCTTCAAAGCTGCATCGAGACCTACTCGGTTAATAGTTTTCAACCCCGCTGCACTCACGCGCAACTGAATCCAACAATTCTCCTCTACATAGAAGAATTTCTTCTTGAACAAGTTCACATTGAAAAGACGCTTTGTCTTTCTGTTTGAGTGTGAAACATTGTTGCCCACCATAGCTTTCTTACCGGTGATTTGACAAATCTTAGACATCTCTATATATTTTTTTGTTATTCTTTTGATACCTACTCAAAACAGAGTGCAAAGATATACGATTTTGCACAACCTTGCAAACAAAAATACAATTATTTTTTGTTTTTAATAAAAACCCCGACAGAACTCCGGCAGAGCGCAGCCTGTCAAAGTTACACATTATATAATTTTATATGGTAGTTCTTGAGAAAGCCGGCAGATCCATTGCACAGAAATCACCCTCCAGGAACTTATAATAGCCTACAATTCCAATCATTGCAGCATTGTCGGTGGTAAAACCGAACTTAGGAATGAATATGTCCCATCCATAACGGCGGGCATAATCCTGATAAGCCTGGCGCAATGCAGTATTCGCCGACACGCCACCCGAGAGGGCGATGCGCTTGATGCCAAGCGCCTTCGATGCCTTATAAAGCTTATCCATGAGCACCGCAACAACTGTAGCCTCGAACGAAGCAGCCAAATCTTCCTTGTGCTCCTCGACATAGTTCTCGTTCTCGGCAACCAATTTGCGCAATGTATAAAGGAACGAGGTCTTCAAACCACTGAAGCTATAATCGAAACCTGGGATATGAGGCTTGCTGAAGTTGTAGGCCTTTGGGTTGCCCTGACGCGCCAGACGGTCGATTATGGGGCCACCCGGATAACCCAGTCCCATAACCTTGGCACATTTGTCCATAGCCTCACCGGCTGCATCATCAATTGTCTGACCGACGATTTCCATATCCTTGTAACTGTTCACCTTGACAATCTGCGAGTTACCACCAGAGACCATGAGGCAAAGGAACGGATATTCAGGAGCCTTGTGCTCCACCCCATCCTCTTTTATAAAGTGCGCGAGAATGTGACCCTGCAGGTGATTGACCTCGACCATGGGGATGCGGAGCGACGCCGCCAAGCCCTTGGCAAAAGAGACACCCACGAGCAACGAACCCATGAGACCGGGGCCACGAGTAAAGGCAATTGCACTAAGCTGTTCCTTTTCAACGCCGGCTCTTTTCAAGGCCGCATCCACTACAGGAACAATATTCTGCTCATGCGCACGCGAAGCGAGTTCGGGCACCACACCGCCATACTGCTCATGCACAGCCTGACTGGCAGTAACATTGGACAGCACAGTGTCGCCACGCATCACAGCCGCCGAAGTATCGTCACACGATGATTCAATGGCCAATATGTATACTTCCTTATTCTCTTTCTCCATAATAACAAGTGTATTTCACAGCGAGTGAAGATTATCTTCGCGCTTTAGCGCAAAGGTAGTAACAAACGAGCGAGACAATATCAAGTTTACTTGAATATCTCACAGCGAGTGAAGAAAACCTTCGCGCTTTAGTGCAAAGGTAGTAATTTATTTCCATTTTTTCATTACCTTTACGAGGGTAAAACAGAAAACAGCAGTGCAAATAGAGATATACACTAAAAGCGCGACGCTCCCGGCACTGATAAAAGGGCCGGCACTCCACTCTGCGCTCATGTTCCGCACCATTGAGCAGAGCCGCGGCTGCAAGCCCTACATGCTCGTGGGGTATGACAAGGAAGGTAATGAGATGGGGCACCTTCTTATAATAAAGAGAAGAAGCATCCGCATTATACCGCCTGTGCTCAACTATTGGTACACCATAAACGGAGAGGGTGCATACAGGAGCGAATATTGCAGTGCCGAACGGGAAGAGATCTTTGCCGAGTTCCTTGAAAAGGTATTTGACATGCTCGATTTCCGCCACACATTCATCGAGGTGCTCAACATCGAGGACTCACGCTTCGCCTACAGCACCCTGAGCTCACGCAGCTTCATTCCCATGCGCGACCAGCGCCTCTACATCTCGCTCCACAGCAAGGAGCCGCACGAAAGGCTCACGCGCGCCTACAAGGCACACATACGCAAGGCCGAGAAAAGCGGAGTCACACACAAACGCGCAACAACACTCGAAGAGATAAGCGAGGGTCTGAAACTGCTACGCAACTACTACCGTAGCAAGATACAGCGCAAACTACCCAAGGAAAACATACTGCGTACAATGCTCTACACTACAGACGGAGCGCTGTCGGACAAAGCCAAACTCTTCATTGTAAAGTACAAGGAAAAGATTATTGGCAGTTCACTGTGTCTATACGAAGAGAAGCGCGCATGCCTTGCCTACAGTTGCGGTCTGCGCAAGAGATACCCGTTGCTCTACCCCGGCATAATGGCCATTTGGGCTGCAATAACAGACGCGCACAACAACCGATACGTGCATTTTGAATTTCTGGAGGCAAGGGCACTACCCTTCATGCAGCGCAAGTTCATACACACCCTGCTGAACTTTGGCGGTAAGCAGGTTGGCACATTGCGTTGGTACCGTTTCAGATGGAATTGGATAAATAAAATTTTGCGCAGGATATACATTTAATCGAAAAACCGCGTTAATAGAGGGAATACCTTGCAAAAAGTAAGAGAATGAGATTGAGGACATACATCACATTGCTGCTCATCATTGTGTTCTGCGCCGGAGCGACAGCCCAGAAGGTCACCTTCAAGGGCCGCGTAACCGACGAGAACCACAATCCAATAGAGATAGCCGGCATTGGTGTTCTGGGCGAAGGCAAAGGCACTGTAGCCGACCTCAACGGATACTACACCCTGACTTGCGAGAGCAAGGACAGTCTCACACTAGTCTATTCAATGATGGGCTACCAGACACGCAAGCGCACCTTCAAGAGCCCTACCGACACGCTCATTGTCAACGTAACACTTCCATCAATCGACATTTCCCTGCAGCAGGTAGATGTGGTTGACAACGAGAAACAGATGGGCAGCACACAAAAGATAGATATGCCAGGCAAGTTGCGTCTCCAACCATCGGCAACGGGCAATGCCATAGAAGACCTCATAAAATCACAGGCCGGCGTGAGCTCGCACAACGAGTTGAGTTCACAATACAATGTACGAGGCGGAAACTTTGACGAGAATAGCGTCTATGTAAACGGCATTGAAGTATACAGGCCGCTGCTCATCCGCGCCGGACAGCAGGAGGGACTCAGCTTCCTGAACCCCGACATGGTGAGTGCCGTATCCTTTTCAACCGGAGGTTTCGAAGCAAAATATGGCGACAAAATGTCGTCGGTACTCGATGTGACATACCGCAAGCCACGCGAATTCGAGAGCACAGTCTCGGCGAGCCTCCTTGGAGCAAGCGCCTACATAGGCTGGGGTAACAACAAGATAAGCATTGCAAACTCTGTGCGATACAAGAGCAACAGCTATCTATTCGGCACATTCGACACCAAGGGCGAATACAAACCAAGTTTCATCGATTACCAGGCATACCTAGACTGGCGCATCACCGACAAACTAAACCTGAGCCTCATCGGCAACATCTCGCAGAATAAGTACAATTTCACGCCAAGTGACCGCACGACAAGTTTCGGTACGCTCGAAGATGTCAAGGAGTTCAAGGTCTATTTCGATGGATGGGAAAGCGACCTTTTCCGCACATTCTTCGGCGCTGCAGCACTGAATTTCACCCCGAACGAATACAACCAGTTCACGCTGCAGGCATCGGCATTCAGTACTGACGAGGAGGAGACCTACGACATCATGGGCGAATATTGGCTCAACGAGATAAACACCGACCAGACAATGGGCGTGGGCCGTTACATGGAACACGCGCGCAACTACCTGAAAGCCAATGTACAGACAATCTCGTTCATCGGCAAGCACTACATAAAGAGCAACGATCTGCGCTGGGGCATAGACTGGAAACGCGAGTCGTTCAACGACAGCCAACGCGAATGGGAGCTGCGCGACTCGCTGGGCTACAATGTCCCAATCGCCGGCGGCGACCTGCGCCCCGTGTACAGCCTGACATCGAACAGCGAATACACCAGCAACCACATAAGCGCGTACATACAGGACACATACAAGTTCAACAGCAGCATAGGCCTCATCTCCATCAATGCCGGAGCACGCCTTTCGTGGTGGGACTGGAACGACGAAGTCATCTTCTCGCCCCGCGTGAGTGTAGGACTCATACCCAAGTTCAGCAACGACGTCACATTCCGCCTTGCCTCGGGAGTCTATTACCAGACACCATTCTACAAGGAGATGCGTGATACCACAACTGTAAACGGCATAACCACCGTAACGCTGAACAAGAACATAAAATCGCAGCGTTCAATCCATGTTGTACTTGGATGCGACTACCATTTCCGCATCTATGGCCGTCCGTTCAAGTTCACCGCCGAGACCTACTACAAGAAACTGGACAACCTTATCCCTTATAATATAGATAATGTACGCATTGTCTACTATGGCGAGAACTGTGCCAAGGGATACGCTACAGGACTTGACCTGAAGCTCTTCGGCGAGTTCGTACCGGGCACAGACTCATGGCTGACCTTCTCGGTCATGGACACCAAGGAGCGTATCAACGACGGCGACTGGATTCCGCGCCCCACAAACAGCACATTCTGCGCATCACTCTACTTCACCGACTATTTCCCGGGCACCGACCGCTGGAAGATGAGCCTGCAGGGAACATATGCCGATGGCCTTCCATTCGGCCCGCCACACAGCGGACGCGAGAAGCATGTATTTCAGGCGCCGGCCTACCGTCGCGTGGACATTGGAATGTCCTACCGCCTGCTCGACAACGAAGAACGCCACTACCGCACCGGCATACGCAGCTGGTTCAAGAACGTGTGGCTTGGTGTTGACGCATTCAACATCTTGGGCATCAACAATGTAAACTCCTACTATTGGGTAAAGGACATCAACAACTACAACTATGCCGTACCCAACTACCTCACAGGCCGTCTCATCAACGCAAGAGTACTGATGGAGTTCTAATCCCACAGGCCCAAAGATAAAAGAAGAGTAAAAGACACTTTTCTTCAATTCTCACTCACTCGCAGTTTCCCATTTTCCGCCACCCAATCTACCCCCTATTTTAGCAGTAGGAACGAAGAATCTTTCGCCGCGCCCTTAAAACACTGACATTTTGTTAGCAAAACATTGTTTTTGCTAACAAAATTACCCCCCCCCCCCTGCATTAAACGGCCGCTTGTTGCATTATTTTCACACTGCATTTTACAAAATGATACAAAAAGAACTTGTGTGATACATATATAAAAAGTACCTTTGCAAAATCATTTTGGGAATGACAAAACTTAGTTTTGTTATCGGCGAGTTCATTAGCGGCTGGTCGCACGAAGCATGGATGAAAATCATGCCGTGCGGGTCGCTATGAAATGAACGAGCCAATGACATTGCAAATATAGAATGACAAAAAATTGATTGAAAAACACTCTCTTTGCTGTTTTTTGTCACTCAAATCCATGAAAAAACTTACAACTATACTATTCCATCTCGAGCGAGAGATGTAGATAAACACAAATACTAAACAATATTATTATATGAACAAAATCAGGTTGATTTTTGCGGCAGTCATGTGCTTTGTCACAATGACTGCTGTAGCTCAGGTGCCTACCTACTCTACTGTAAACAATAACAAAACAACAGAGAGGAACAACGCAAAATGGTACACAATCAAGAATGCCAAGACCGGTGAATACCTTCGCTACGAGGGATTCAAGTTCTCTATGACAACATCACCAAAGACGGTAGATGGGGTCTATGCCCTTGACACATGCGCAATGTTTTATGTAACAGGCAATGCCG
Source organism: Bacteroidaceae bacterium (assembly GCA_017381475.1). GTDB lineage: Bacteria > Bacteroidota > Bacteroidia > Bacteroidales > Bacteroidaceae > HGM04593. The sequence goes on along the minus strand of JAFOCD010000144.1, from coordinate 4,287 downwards.
GTGCTGCGTATATTCACAATTACGCCGCAGGCACTCAGCGCTTGTGCGTGGCACCAAACAAATGGGATGAAACCGGAACTGCCTTTCAGATAAAGACAACAACTGGCGGAGTATTTATCTCGCAATCGGGTAACACAGCTGCATCGGATGCTTTCCACTACAACGAATCAACAGGCAAGGTCGATCTCTACCTGGGAAGCGACCCCGGTTCGGTTTGGTATTTCGAACCGATTACCGACTTTGGCGATATAATGGGACTTGATAAGATGATTGACGAGGCATTCAATGCCGTTGATGCTGCTGAAGGCTGGGGAAATGGTTTTTTCAGTGGCTTAAAGGAGGCATATTACAAAGAGAATCTTAAAGATGGAGGAGGTGGCTGGGGAGCCGGTCTTTTATATTGGGGTACATCAATTGACAAAAGAGACCACTCGTCGTTATCTCAAACAATTTCCGACATTGCAGAAGTTCAAAAAATTCTTGATGAATATACATCCGGATATAAAAAAGTATTCAATTATGCCGAAATCCATAATGTTGATTTTTCAAAGAACGGTGTGACCAAGTGGATTTCAACGAACTCAACATCCCTTACTGTAAATACCACCCAAACTACACATACCAATGTTTGGAAAATTATAAATGTGGAGGGTGAGACATTCATTTTCTACAACGAGGCGACAAATATGTACATGTGTGCTCCCACTGTTACAGATGGCTTGACGGCTGTTAAAATGACATCGGATAAGAACCAGGCCGGTGTATATAAAATCAATGTCATCAATGCAACAACAAGTGGCAGTGGTGACAATACTACAATGGTTTCTGCAACCGTGAATTTTGAATCGGTTGACCAAAAAGGTGTGTACATAGCACTCGCAAGCGCATCTACAAAAAGCATTACTACAGCAACTTCAAGCAACGCAAATGGTGTCCAATGGATTATGAAACCAATTGCTGATGTAACTATCCAGTACAATTTCTATTCACTCGCTGCAAACATGGCATGGCAATACCCCTACTACTTGCAGGAGAATGCCGGTCTTGTACAGAATGTATGCGAATTATATACAAGCAACCATCCATCGGACGACGAGGAGTCATCAACATGCAACCTTGCCGATGGTATATACACTACATGCTTCACAAGTGATGAGAACAACACAAGCGAAGAACACTATTTACAAGCTGAATTCGAGACTCCTGTCAGCAGTTTCTATTTCTATATAAAGGCAAATCTGCAGAGAGCCGATGCTCGCCCGACAAAGATTACGCTTTCGGGCAGCAATGACGGCACAACCTTTACACAGATAGGCCAACCGATAGAAACAGGACTTGGAGATGCTCTCTTTTTCTCTTCAGATGTAATCAATTGTGGTGCCGCATACAAATATTTGCGTTTTACTGTCAATAGCGTAAACGAGGGCAACAAGGCTTTCACTATGTCAGAGTTCTACATCATGCCCGAAAATGCAGATGTTGAGCACTGCGTGAGCACAATCAAGAAATTCTATGGTACTGCATTATACAACGAGGCTTTGAGAGTGCCGGCAGCCGAACTCATAGCACTCGAAAGCCAGTATTATCTTGACAACAACACTGTTGCAGGTGGCGAGGTTGCAGCAAGTGATGTTACTCCACAACCGGGTCAGTATAGATATGACAAATACACTGCATTACAGAGTGCACTGGATGAATACGGAACGAAGACTACAGATGCTGACAAATACACTTATGGCAAACTGCTTGCCACAGCACTTGAGGACTTTAAAAATTCAATATGTAGCCCGTTATTCGTCATCACTTCGGCTTGGGAAGACGGTTTCTGCAAAGATTGGGGTATCAATTGCGACCCACAGAACAACGAGTTCGATGCTGTTGAATCAAATATTTGGGATTTGCGCCAATGGTTTGGTGTCTTGGGATACAAGAGCACCGAGATAACCTCCTTGAACTCAATTCAGTTGCGCAGCGCAATAAACAGCACAAGGATGATGAATGCACAGCACTCAAGTATAGAGGAAATTGAGGAGTGGAACACCCTCTACGACAGTGAGCGTGAAGCATATGATATACGCATCTACAATTCCCCCGATTACCTTTCTGTAGATGAGTATATGGACCTTGGCGTTGTTCACGAAAAACCGACAACTTCAAGCAATCGCAACGCTGCATGGTATTTTACTTATGTAGGAGTGTCATCGCAGATTTATGACCTTGACGCGACAAACAGCGACCACATGGCAGTGGTTGATGCTCTTGCCAAGTTTGGAGAGTTATATACAATTGCGAAAGATTACAACGACAATTATGATGCCACTGCAACCCAATTGGGTAAATACCACTATGACAACAAGGGGGAGAACAGCTTGACAAAAGATGGTTTTGACAATTTGTTTGCCATAGCCACCACGCACTACAACAAGGGAGCGGCAAAGATATTGGAGGAGTACCTCAGCGGAACATCCGATTACACTCCGGAGGTTATTACAGATTTTGTTGACGCACTTGAGCAGCACTTTGTAAACTTCCACCTCAACACACCGCCTGCAGGTTATTACTACCGCATACGTGGTCGCGTGTCGCTCAATTACCTGCAATCAAGCATAAACAGCGGCGCACTAGCCATGGGTGCCATAACCGATGCTTATGGTAATATCAACGATGCCGTTGCAGCAACATCGGTGTTCTACGCGGTTGACGGCAACGCAGATGGCGCAACAAATATCCTGTCATTCAACACCGGCCGTTACATACAGGCTGTGACAGAGGGAGGAAAGGTTGTGTTCAAAGAGGACAACCTGCCGCTTGACAATGAAGCTTACTACTCACAGGATGTACTCATACATCCGTCAAGAACAAACAGTGACGGATATTATGCGTGGGCATTTGATGGAAGCAATTACCTATGCGACAACATTACAAATGCAACAACCGCTAAAAACGTTGAAATCAGTGCAGGCAACAGTGCCAACAAAAAGTATGACTGGAGCATTGAACTTGTAACCGAACTGCCGGTTGAGGTTTCTTCGGCAAAGATGACATCGCTCTGTGTTCCTGTGGAACTTGAAATACCCGATGGTGTTACAGCATATATCTTGACAGGAAAGGAGATTGCCGATGGCAACCACCTGTATGCCGTCGATTATGAGACATACAAGCCGGGAACAGAGGTGTTCAATGTCGAGCAGATTGGCTGCGGAATAATCCCCGCAGGTATGCCTGTACTGATAAAGGCCGAAGCCGGTGTACACTACTTCCCAATCAACTACGATGCCGCAGATGCCGACAAGGACGATACTATGCTTGATGAGATTGCAGACCTTGAAGCGCGTAACCGCCTTGAGGGTACACACGATGCAAGGCTCATCAGTGAGCGCGATGGCATCCAGCACCACATCCTTAGCAAGAAGAATGAAAAAGTCGGTATGTTCAAGGTAAAAATGGTGTCGGCGGCAGAGCGTGGTTTGAGTTATGTAACAAAGCCGACTTTCATTAACCAGGCTCACCGTGCATGGTTGCCCTATTCGGCAGCAGTGTCTGCATCGGGATTCTCGTTTGCAGTCGGCGGTAAAGGACATGACACAACAAACATTGATGAGATTACAATAGAAAGAGAAGAGAACGACGCTATCTATGATTTGCAAGGACGCAAACTTGAGGGTATCAGCTCGCCGGGATTCTACATTGTAAACGGCAAGAAGATTATTGTGAAATAACTAAGAAGGACGAAACTATGAAAACAAAGAGAAGCTATATTACCCCCGAGATTTGTGAATACAACATACAGGTTGCTGCTATGATTTGCCAGAGTGCTGTCAGTGCAGGTGGAGATGATGATTATGTTAACGAAGGAGACGCACTGAGCAGCGAGCACCGCAGCGATTGGGAAAACATTTGGGCAAACATGTAAAAAACGACAAATCCGGCCATGGCCGGATTTGTCGTTTTTTCATAATATTACAATTACTGGTTCACTTCCTGTAATTGAGTCTTGCATTCAGCAGCCTTTGGACAAGCCTCGCCGTTGACACATTTACCATTCAGCTTGCACTCTTTCTTGCATTCTGCAGCCTTTGGACAAGCCTCGCAATTCTGTTTGCAGTCCATAGCCTTTTTGCAACCGTGTGTCTTCATACAATCTTTCTCCTTTGGACACTTGTCGCGTGAAACACCATGTTTGCCATAGTGACGCGGAGACATGCCATGCGCACCTTTACCGTGCCCCATAGGACGAAGGCCAAAGTGAGTCTTTGAACCGAATATCATATCAAGTTGCTTTGCATT
>JAFOCD010000143.1 GCA_017381475.1 Bacteroidaceae bacterium | reverse complement strand
TTCAGCTTGAGAAGTGCCATACGGCAGGCTTCAATACCGTCACATACAACAGGCTTGATCTCAAAGTCGATATTCTGTTCTTTCATAGCCTGTGCTGCTGCATCGGTAAGACCTCCGCTTCTTGCGAAGATACGGCCGAAGTAGGATGCGTTATCAAGAACGCCCTCTTCAAGTGTTTCGATCTCAATGTCTCGGCTATCCAAGAGTGCCTGAAGCTCCTCGAAGGTGAGGACGGTATCAACCCAATGTTTAACCTCCTCGAGCTGCGCTTCCGCTTTCTTTGCGGTACACGGACCGATGAAGATAACCTTTGCGTTCGGTGTGGTTTCTTTGATGTACTTTGCAAGAACTGCCATAGGCGACATATTGTGAGAAATATGCTCAACGAGATTCGGGAACTGCGATTTAATATACTGCACGAATGCAGGACAGCAAGAACTTGTAAGAAGTCCCTTTTCGGAGAGCTCCTTTGCCTCTGCCATAGCAACCATGTCTGCGCCGAGCGCTGCCTCAATAACGTCATGGAAGCCGAGCTTTTTCAGTCCTGTTACGACCTGACCGAGCTTAGCATAAGAGAATTGGCTCGAAATTGAAGGAGCAACAACGGCGTAAACCTTGTAGTTTCCACCTCTCGTGTTTCGCTCGCTCTTCTTAAGAATATCAATGGCGTTGACCATAAAGGACTTATCCATTATTGCGCCAAAGGGACACTGATATACACACGCGCCACACTGTATGCACTTGGAGTTATCGATCTTAGCCGCCTTCTCATCATTCATAGAGATCGCTTTTACCTTACAAGCGTTCTGACAAGGACGCTTACGGCTAACGATTGCGGTATAGGGGCAAACCTTTGCACACGCACCGCACTCTTTGCATTTAGACTTGTCTATATGGGCAACGTGGTTGTGATCGAAAGAAATCGCGCCAAACTTACAAACATCCTCGCAACGGTGAGCGAGACATCCGCGGCAGGCATTGGTTACTTCAAATCCTCCAACAGGACACTCGTCACAGGCTATGTCAATTACCTCAATAATATTGGGGTTGTTTTTATCACCGCCCATGGCAATCTTGACACGTTCACCAAGTATGGCACGCTCCTTGTAAACGCAGCAACGCATTGTCGGCTCGTTACCGGGTACGAGCTTCCCCGGAATATCCATAATATTCTCAAGAAGCTTATCCTCCCACGCGAGGCGTGCTACTTCGCGTAATACTTTATATTTCAAATGCTGTACTTTGGTATCAAATTTACGCATTTTACACCTCCATTAGAAATAACTTACCTTGATGCGCTTGCCCATCTTCTTAAGACAAGCGGATAACTCCTCGACCAAGTTCATTTTGATATTGAAGTTGATGGGAAGGTCGGGGTTCTGATGGGCGGGATTTACCGCTCTTCCCACGTAGAAGTTGATATCCGTTGCTTCCTCAAACAAAAGTCGGCTGATCAAAGATGCACCGTCCTTCTTGAAGTTCCACTGCTCATAAAGCTCGTTCTCGCCAAGGTAATCCTTGGCGTACTGAATGACCTTGTTCATTGTGATAACGCCCTCTGTTACAAGGTCAACTCCTTCAATCTTAGCGATCGGAGG
>JAFOCD010000142.1 GCA_017381475.1 Bacteroidaceae bacterium | reverse complement strand
CTCCAAGAGCAGTTTCCTGATGGATACAAGCCTCTCGGCGAAGAGGAGGAAAGACGCTTCATAACCCTCTTTGGCGGTCTGTTGAAGTCCATAAATGTATTGCAGGCATTTGACCAGTTTGAAGGTCAGCAATTGCTATCCGACGGACAGATGCAAGACTATCAGAGCAACTACCTTGACCTGAAAGACAAGTGGAGAAAGAGAGGTAAAGGCGAGAAGGAAGTGGTCAATGATGACATCATATTTGAGACCGAACTGATAAGGCAGGTGGAGATAAACATTGACTATATCCTGCTTTTGGTGAAGAATTACCACGAGAGCAACTGCAAGAACAAGGAGATACTCGTAAATATCGCCAAAGCAGTAAGTGCAAGTATGCAGTTGAGAAGCAAGAAAGAACTCATTGAGGATTTCGTGGCAAGCGTCAATGCCGATACTGATGTTGATGAGGCTTGGGAGGCATATGTGAAGCAGCGTAAGCAGGACGACCTGAATGAGATTATCGCAAGCGAGAAACTGAAAGCAGACGAGACCGCCAAGTTCGTGGAGAATGCTTTTCGTGATGGGGCAATACGCACAACAGGCACAGATATTGACAAGATACTACCAGCAATGTCCCGCTTCGGTGGTGGCAACAGGCAGGAGAAAAAGAAGACTGTGATAGAGAAGTTGAAGGTATTCTTTGAGAAATATTTCGGAGTATAACAAAAATAAAAATTATTATTTTGTTGCTCTGGCACGAAAAAAGAGGGATTATATCCTTAAAAATGTAAGAAAAAAGCCTTGGCTACATTTGGCTACAAAGGTTAGGTATTACTCAGAATAAGAGCAGTAAAATAGTAATGTATCGGTTTTGAATGCGTATTTAAGGGTAATTACCCCCATTAGAATGGACCGAAAATAAACCCGTACGCACCGCAAAAGCCTTTCAGTTATACTGAGAGGCTTTTTTGTTTATATACAGTAAATTAAGACATATATATTGAAATAAAGGATTTTGCATTTGTAATCTATTATTACTAAAAACAATAGTCTTTTAGACATTTTCGGACAAATACAAACATAAAAGTACAAAATGCGCTAAAATTTATGTTGTATAAGAGTGAGGTTGTCGTTTTTGACAGCAAATGATGTAAAAAGAAGTTACATTCGGTTATTATGCAAACTTTTCGCTGTATTCAAGGAATAGTTCATAATATAGTCTCATATTTGGCAATTCCCAAAACTCAGATATAGTTGCTGGATTGCTGTCCAAATTGTAGATTTTAGCGTTATGCATTGCTAAAAGAAACGGAGAGTGTGTTGCAATAATAAATTGACATCCACAATAGCGGGCAGAATTTTCGATATACTGCGCCAGCTTCATTTGTAATTCGCAAGACAAACTATTTTCTGGTTCATCAAGGATATAAAGTCTGTCGGGGACAATACTTTCAATAAACTTCATAAAACCGGTCTCGCCATTTGAATAAGAGGGGGTAACTTCGCCCAAATTCTCACGAAGATATTCCTTGCAGTTCTGCTGTCTTGCACGCTGGTGACGTCTTAATTCGTTGACTCCCTCGCCTGTTTCAAAATTTACACGGGTTATGCGAGCATTACGTTCGGCAAACCATTGCTGAATAGCATTATCGCGATAGTTCCTCACACGCCCATTATTCTGGCGCATATCGAGCATATATTTGAATATATCATCACTTGTTATAAGTGTTGTCTTGTCTCTTAAGTTTAGTACGTGGTCGCAGAAGTCTCCAATACGATAGTCGCACATATTAAGATAGCTATCGTGGAAATCACCTTTGTTATAAGCAGAATTTCGTGCTACCCCTAACAGATTACCGATTGTATTTAATGCTGTAGACTTTCCCGAACCATTGCCGCCATAAAGTATGGTTATTTCCTTAAAATCCAATGAATACAGCCCTCTTTCCGACAAGACCTTAAACGGGTATATGGTATTCATACTATAAGAATTGGTCTTGAAATAATTAGCTAAGAAATTATCTTCTTTTTCGAAGGATGGGAAACGGCAACTATCCAAATAAATCATAGAAACAATCGGGGTTTATTATAATAAATTCAATATAAATTACGAGGATAAAATTACAAAAATATTCGGCGTTAAAGGTTTTTCACAAGTTAAAATGTATTATTATTTGTGGAATTAAATTTGTAATATATAAAGTTTATGTAACACTCAACCTCAAAAGCGAGAAATAGATAAGAAAATGCGCTACCAATTTGCGCTACCGGTTTCAAAAAGTAATGTAAGGTTTTAATATACAACTAGATATTAAAATGCCGTACGCACCGCAAACGAGTTCCAAAGAAGTTTGGGACTCGTTTTTGTTATGTATAATTTGAAATTTGGGGCAGGCTAGCCCCAAACGGGTGATAAAACCTTTTCTATATTCTATTTAACTCCTCAACCTGATATTAAAACAGTGTCTGTTGTCCTTGAAACCGTAATTGAGGGGGAAATCGTAATAGTTGGTTATGGACTTTACAAGTGCAAGGCCAAGGCCGGTAGAGCCGGTTTTGCCGCTTGTGTAGAAACGGTCGAAGAGCCTTGTCTCGTCAAGAGCCTCATCGCCATTGTTTGAAACGGAAAGGAGACCATGAGAAATAACCACCTCCACCATACCACCGCTCTGAGAATGCACAAAGGCATTCTTCAACAGGTTGCTCACCATTGTGGTTGCAAGCATCTCATCCATCTCCACAACAAAGTAGCGTGGCATTTTCACATTGCACGCAATTTCCTTGTCTGCAAATATTTCCTTATAGACCTCGAGTTCATTTTCAACAATTGCCACAATGTCAACTGGTGTCTTGTCAAGGAAGTGCCCGCTATCAATCTTCGACAACAGCAGGAGTGTGCGGTTGAGGCGTGTCAGGCGATTTATTGACTGGCGCATCTTTGAGAGTTCGGTGAACTGTTCCTCGGTGAGCTTGGTATTGTCCATCATCCACTCTATGCGGTTGCCGAGCACGGCAAGCGGTGTCTGCAGTTCGTGCGATGCATTGCCAATGAACTGTTTTTGGCGTTCGAGATGATTCTCGGCACGCTCTATGGTTTCACGGGCAGCACTGGTGAGCTTGCGGAACTCAAGCACGGAATCCTCATCGGGGAATCCTTCAGTACCACTACCGGGGCGATAACAGTCGAGCCATTTGAGCAGGGAGTAAAGCGGCTTCATGCTGAACTTGAAGACAAGCACGGTTACAATGAGTATGGTACATACCAGCACTGTATAAAGTATCACCAAATGAATCAATATGGCCTCTATTACATCTTCGCGCTCGAATGTGGGTATTGACACCACGAGCCTGTAGGCCATGCCATAATTGTCATGGAATATCATTGTGAGTACACGCGCTGGCTCGGTCTCCCCTTTCTGCGGGAGATAGACCTCACGATCCTCATACTCCTTGGAGTCGCGATAGTTTTCTGTTGCAGGGAGCAGTTCTATTGCGTATGTGTTATTGCTGCCATCACCCGGCCTGGGAAGTTCTTCCCCGGTGATGACACGCTGGGCTATCATCTCGGCATAATCCTCGAGGCTGTCATCGGTCTCATCGTTCACCTCATTGACCATAGCGAAATAGAACACCGTTGCCCACAGCAACAGCACGGGCAGAATGACCAATGCAAGCCTTATGGTTACCTTATAAATCAGTTTCATTGCTCTGCCTCCGTAAATTTATAACCGAAGCCATAGACGGCCTTTATATTCTGTGATGCACCTGCATCGGAAAGTTTCTTGCGCAAGTTCTTTATCTGCGCATAGACGAACTGGAAGTTGTCGGCCATGTCAATGTGGTCGCCCCAGACAGACTCGGCAAGCACAGCCTTGTCTATTATATGATTCGGGCGTTGCATGAAGTACAAAAGTATATCAAATTCCTTCTTCAAAAGAGCGACGACATTGCCATCGACCGTTACAAGGCGGCTTTGCAAGTCGAGCACGATATTCCCGGCTGTCATCTTCTTGCTCACAGCTCCGGCACCACGACGCATGACGCTCTTGATGCGTGCAGAAAGTTCCGCCATATAAAATGGTTTTGGCAAGTAGTCGTCGGCACCAAGGTCGAGACCCTCGATTTTGTCATCGAGCGAATCGCGCGCCGAAATGATTATTACCCTATCGTCCTTGTCAAGTGCCTTTATCTGCTCGAGCAGACGCAGACCGTTGCCGTCGGGCAGCATTATGTCGAGCAGGATGCAGTCGTAGCTGTAGCCTGCAATCTTGTCACAGGCATCGAAGTATGTGGGTGCAACCTCCACAACATATCCCTCACTTGTGAGTGCGCGGTGCATAATCTCACGCAGTGAATTGTCGTCCTCTATTATAAGTAGTTTCATATCTCCTTTTTTAGGCAAATATCACGCCCGATTTAGAAAAGAATTTGAAATCACTCCTCAACCAACTCAAAATCGAGCTGTTTGCGGTCAAGATTCGCACGCATTATACGAATGCGTACTGGGTCACCTATTGTAAACTTGCGTTTGCGGCGGCGTCCGATGATGCAGTAATTGGCATCGTCGAACTCATAGTAGTCGTCCTGCAAAGTACGCATAGGCACCATACCCTCGCACTTGTTGTCGTTGATTTCAGCATAGAATCCCCACTCGGTAACGCCACTGATGACAGCGTCGAACTCCTCACCGATATGTTCGCTCATGAACTCTACCTGCTTGTACTTTATGCTTGCACGCTCGGCATTTGCCGCAACCTGCTCTTGAGCCGAACAGTGCTCGCACAGATCCTCGTACTTTGGCTTGCTCACTGTGCGTGCGCCTTGCGTGAGATAACGGTGCAGAAGGCGATGCACAAGCAAGTCGGGGTAACGGCGTATTGGCGAGGTGAAGTGTGTGTAGTAGCGGAATGCAAGGCCATAGTGCCCGATGTTCTCGGTCGAGTATCTCGCTTTCTGCATTGTACGCAGCGAAATCTGCTCAATCACATTCTGCTCCTTGCTGCCATGCACATCTTTCAAAAGTGTATTCAGTGCTGCAGCAGATGTTGTGCGGCCGGTACCGCTCTTCATCTTGTAACCGAGCTTGCTTGCAAACTTGGAGAGCATTGATATCTTCTCGGGGTTTGGCTCGTCATGTATGCGGTATACGAATGTCTTCAACGGTGTCTCGGGACTCTTGCGGCCAATTTTTTCGGCAACAGTGCGGTTGGCAAGCAGCATGAACTCCTCAATGAGCTGGTGCGACTCGTTACTCTCGCTGAAATAGACCGACAGCGGCTTTCCCTTGTCATCGAGACGGAAGTGTACCTGTGCCTGCTGGAAATCGATTGCACCGGCCTGGAAGCGTTTCTCGCGCATCTTTTGGGCAAGTGAGTTCAGTGTCTTTATCTCATTATAGTACAGTCCCTCACCTTTCTCTATTATTTCCTGTACCTCGTCGTAACAGAAACGGTGGTCACTGTTGATGACAGTACGGGCAATGTCAAACTTCTTGACCTCGGCCTTTTCGTTCATGGTAAAGATTACCGAATAGGCAAGCTTGTCCTCGTGCGGACGCAACGAGCAAAGGTCGTTGCAAAGACGCTCGGGAAGCATTGGTATGGTACGGTCAACAAGGTATATTGATGTGGCACGCTTGAATGCCTCCTTGTCAATCACACTGCCTTCGGTAACATAGTGCGATACATCGGCGATGTGTACGCCAACCTCCCACAATCCCTCGCCTGCAGGACGAATTGAGAGTGCATCGTCAAAGTCCTTGGCATCGTCAGGGTCAATGGTAAGGGTTGTAACACCGCGAAAATCCTTACGCGAAGCAATCTCCTCGGCTGTAATGCCGGGCGAGAGCTGCTCGGCAGCATGCTCAACGGCAGCCGGATAGGTGTATGGCAGGCCATACTCGGCAAGTATGGCATTCATTTCGGTATCATTGTCACCGCTCTTTCCCAGCACATCGAGCACCTTGCCCACGGGATTCTTGCTCTCGAGCGGCCACTCAAGGAGCTTCACAACAGCCTTGTCACCACTCTTGCCACCTTTGAGCAGATCTTTTGGAATAAAGATGTCATTGGGCATCATGCGGTTCTCGGTAATGAGAAAAGCATAGTGCTTCTCAACCTGCAATTCACCCACAAAGGTGTCGTGTGTGCGCTTTACAATCTCTATGACCTCGCCTTCGCGGCCACGGCCACGGCGCCTTGCAAAGAGAGCCACACGCACAATGTCATCGGTGAGGGCATGTGCCGAGTTACGCTCGCTTATGAGTATGGGCTCGCTGCCATCCTCGGGGTAGAACTCATTATAGCCGTCCTTGCTGCGCGAGAATGTACCGACAAGAATGGAAGAGTTGTCGGCCAGGCGGTATTTCCTGAATTCCGGTTCAAGTAGATAGCCTTCGAAAACCATATCATCAAGTATATGCACACAAAGTGTTCTTGCCGATGTAGATGTGAGTCCAAGTTCCTTGAAAATCTCCTTTGGACTTACAATACGGCTGTCATTGCGATTGAAAAAATCGACAAGCATATCAACAACGGCACTCTTGTTGAGACGCCCTTTCCCTTTTGAACCTTTCTTTGACATAATTCCAATATTTTACTGTCGCTAAATTAGCAATAAAACCGAACACCGCAATTAGTACGTGTTCAAAAATTGTATTCTTTATACAAATTAAACAGTTTCAAGTGACCACTACGACAACACTGTTGCCACCATCTGTTTTTTTAGTTACCTTTGCACCCGTTTAGAATTTAAAAGGAAGATGGCAACAGATCTGTTCAAACACAAGGATGCAGAAATAAAGTTTCTTGCTGTAGAGAAGTTGAATTTGCTCTACAACCTATTCACAACACTGCTTATAATATTATTCTATAACAAGCTTGATGACCCACAAGAGATGCTTATGGGGCGTTTCTTCATTCTTGTGGGTACTTTCACATTCATATACACATACACAAAGTTACCATCAAGGTTTACAATCCTACTGCGTCTTGTTACACAAATGGCATTGCTGAACTATTGGTACCCCGATACATTTGAATTCAACCGCATATTCCCCAACCTTGACCATGTGTTTGCATCGGCCGAGTATGGGCTGTTCGGTTGCCAGCCGGCAATGGAGTTCGAGAACCTGCTTGGCGGCACACTATGGCGTGAGATTTTCAATTTGGGCTACTGGCTATATTTCCCCATGATTGCAACCATCTCATTTTTCTATTTCTTCAAACGACCGACAGAATTTGAGCGTTGCACATTCATAATTATGGCATCATTCTTCCTGTACTACATTGTATACATATTCTTGCCCGTAGCAGGACCTCAGTTCTATTTTCCTGTAATAGGTGAAGAGGCTGCAAGCAGCGGTGTATACGAAAATATGGGCAACTATTTTAACCAGAACCCGGACATCACCATAGCACAAGAAGGAAAAGGAGTATTCTTTACAGAACTTGTAAACATGGCGCAACGCGCCGGAGAAAGGCCAACAGCCGCATTCCCAAGTTCGCATGTAGGCATGAGTGTAGTAATGTTGATACTAGCATTCAAAGGCAGCAAGAATTTGTTCATGTGGCTATTGCCATTCTTTGTATTGCTATGCTGTGCGACAGTATATATTAAAGCACATTATCTTATAGATGCCATTGCAGGCGCCTTAACAGGCTTTATTGCATATTTTATAACATCGTGGCTATACAGAAGATTTTTACAACGAAGATAAAAAACCTCAATACGGAAGCGCTGAATGCCTTCCGTTTTTTTTTGCATTTTTTCTGTTTTTTCTTTTTATTTCAACTTCATTTCAGAATCACTTATAATCTTTGCATCGTAAATAACAGACAACGCTTTTGAACAGCGCGATGTCAGCAAACGTTAAACTACAGAAAACAGAACAATAACTAACTTTAAAATTTACGATTATGAAAAAGATTATTTTGGTTTTAGCAGCGATTTTTTCAATTGGTGTATTTTCAGCATCTGCTGACAATGACAAGGTGATTAACAAAAACCAGTTGCCGGCTCAGGCACAACAGTTCATCAACGAACACTTCAATGGTGTTGACCTCTCATACGCAAAACAAGAACGTGACATTCTGAAGAAATCATACGAAGTGCGACTGGCAAACGGAGTAAAGATTGAATTCAATGAAAAGGGTGTATGGGAAGAGGTTGACTGCCAGTTCGGCGAGGTTCCTGCAGCAGTAATCCCTGTAGCAATAAAGAAGTATGTCGACGATAACTTTGCAGGCGAAAAGGTTATTTCAATCGAGCGCAACCGTTACAATTACGAGGTAAAACTCTCGAACCGTCTTGAACTGAAATTCGACAAAGACTTCAATATCTACGACATTGATGACTGATAAACTATAACAACTCCAACATTAAATGACAACTAAGAAAAGTGCCATGAAAAAGATGACAATCCTGCTGCTGACGGTTTTCGCCTTTTCCTCCTGCGACATCAATGACCAAAAAGTAGAACTCAACAAAAGCGTAAAGGAGTTCATTGAGGAGAGATATGAAGGAGCAACTATTCTTAAGGCAGAGACTGAGAGCCCGGGCAGCATCGAGGTTGAATTCATACATGAGGGCCGTAAGAAAGAAGCCTATTTCAACAAAAGGACAGACGAATGGATATACACAATCTGGGATGTTACAATAGACGAGGTTCCCGAGGTTGTAAATGAGACTGTCAGAAACAACTACCCCGGCTATGCGATAGATGATATAAACTATGTAGAGCGGAAGAATATCGAATATTTTGAATTTGAATTTGAAAAGGGAATTATAGAGATTACTCGCCACATTACACCAGATGGCGAACTCTTATAAGAAACAATCCTAAAAAAATGCGAGGTTGGCTTAGCCAACCTCGCATACATATTATCTAAAGGAATTATCAATCCTTCAGTTTTGCCTTGATGAACTCACGGTTCAAACGTGCAATATTGCTGATTGATACACACTTTGGACACTCGGCCTCGCAAGCACGTGTGTTTGTACAGTTACCGAAACCAAGTTCGTCCATCTTCGCAACCATAGCCTTCACACGCTTCTTTGCCTCGACCTTACCCTGTGGCAACAAAGCAAACTGGCTAACTTTTGCCGAAACGAACAACATAGCCGAACCATTCTTACATGCAGCAACACAAGCACCGCAACCGATACATGCTGCAGCATCCATTGCCTCCTCGGCAATATCCTTGCCAATAGGAATTGCATTTGCATCGGGTATACCGCCGGTGTTGATTGATACATAACCACCGGCCTGCTGAATCTTGTCGAACGCTGTACGGTCAACCATAAGGTCGCGGATTACAGGGAAACCTGCTGAACGCCATGGTTCAACTGTGATTGTGTCACCATCCTTGAAACGACGCATGTAGAGCTGGCAGGTTGTAGCACCTGTCGCAGGGCCGTGAGGATGACCGTTCACATAGAGCGAACACATACCGCAAATACCCTCGCGGCAATCGTGGTCGAATGCAACCGGTTCCTTGTTCTCGTTTACCAACTGCTCGTTAAGAATGTCGAGCATCTCGAGGAATGAGGTATCGCCTGGAATATCATTCATCTTGTAGGTCTCGAATGCACCTTTAGCCTTAGGACCTCTCTGACGCCATACCTTCAATGTAAAACTTATATTTTTGTCCATTGCTTACAAATTTAGGAATGATTAGTTTTTGTAGTTACGTTGCTGTACCTTGATGTACTGATAGTTAAGATCCTCCTTGATGAGTTCAGGCTCCTGACCCTGACCGGTGTACTTCCAGCAAGCCACATATGAGAAGTTCTCATCGTCGCGCTTAGCCTCACCCTCTTCAGTCTGGTGCTCCTCACGGAAGTGACCACCACAAGACTCCTCACGATTGAGAGCATCGTATGCCATCAAACGGCCAATCTCAATGAAGTCGAGCAAGCGAAGAGCCTTCTCGAGCTCAATGTTGAGAGTATCTGCCTCACCAGGAATTCGGAGCTCGCTCCAGAAGAGTTTCTCAACGCGGTCAATCTCCTTAAGAGCATTCTCAAGAGACTCCTTGGTACGTGCCATACCTACATTATCCCACATCACGAGACCAAGTTCCTTATGGATAGAGTCTACACTGCGTGTACCCTTGATAGCCATCAACTTGGCGATCTTGTCGTTCACAGCCTTCTCTGCCTCGACGAACTCAGGAGCTTCTGTGCTGAAGCGTGGAACCTGAATCTGGTCGGCAAGGTAGTTCTGGATTGTATAAGGAAGAACAAAGTAACCATCGGCAAGACCCTGCATGAGAGCCGAAGCACCAAGACGGTTTGCACCATGGTCGCTGAAGTTAGCCTCACCGATAGCAAACAAACCAGGAATTGATGTCTGCAACTCATAGTCTACCCAGATACCACCCATTGTGTAGTGGATAGCAGGGAAGATCATCATTGGCTCCTTGTATGGGTTTGTATCTGCAATCTCCTCATACATATCGAAGAGGTTACCATAACGCTGGCGAACTACATCCTCACCCAAACGCTGGATAGCGTACTTGAAGTCAAGGAACACGGCCAAACCGGTGTTATTAACACCATAACCGGCATCGCAACGCTCTTTGGCAGCGCGTGATGCTACGTCACGTGGAACGAGGTTACCGAATGCTGGATAACGGCGCTCCAAGTAGAAGTCACGATCCTCATCGGGAATG
This sequence comes from Bacteroidaceae bacterium, assembly GCA_017381475.1. Classification (GTDB taxonomy): domain Bacteria; phylum Bacteroidota; class Bacteroidia; order Bacteroidales; family Bacteroidaceae; genus HGM04593. The sequence goes on along the minus strand of JAFOCD010000142.1, from coordinate 14,242 downwards.
TCGTTAGGATGCTTTTTGCCAGCCTGGAGAGCCTTTGCATCCTCCAATTTCTTTGGAACCCAGATGCGGCCGTCATTACGGAGTGACTCAGACATAAGTGTCAACTTAGACTGCTTGTCGCCGTGAACAGGAACACAAGTTGGGTGAATCTGTGCATAACATGGGTTTGCAAACCATGCACCCTTGCGATAGCACTGGAGAGCAGCTGAACCGTTGCTACCCATAGCATTTGTAGAAAGGAAGTAAGCGTTACCATAGCCACCGGTACCGATAACCACTGCGTGAGCAGCAAAACGCTCTAGCTTACCAGTAACAAGGTTACGTGCGATAATACCGCGTGCACGACCGTCGATGATTACAACATCGAGCATCTCATAACGGGTATAAACCTTTACAGTACCCTGGTTTACCTGATAGTTAAGTGCAGAGTAAGCACCGAGGAGAAGCTGCTGACCAGTCTGGCCGCGGGCATAGAATGTACGCGATACCTGAGCACCACCGAATGAACGGTTAGCCAAAAGACCGCCGTACTCGCGTGCGAAAGGTACACACTGTGCTACACACTGGTCGATGATAGCACCAGAAACCTCGGCCAAACGGTGAACGTTTGCCTCACGTGCACGGTAGTCACCACCCTTGATTGTATCGTAGAAGAGACGGTAAACAGAGTCGCCGTCGTTCTGATAGTTCTTTGCAGCATTGATACCACCCTGCGCTGCAATTGAGTGAGCGCGACGTGGAGAATCCTGAATACAGAAGTTAAGTACATTGAAACCCATAGCACCAAGTGATGCAGCAGCCGATGCACCGGCAAGACCTGTACCTACAACAATGATATCCAACTTACGTTTGTTGGCTGGGTTCACCAATTTCTGGTGTGCCTTATAGTTAGTCCATTTTTCAGCCAATGGGCCTTCTGGGATTTTTGAATCCACTTTCATTGAACTTATTTTAGCCATAATATAATATGTTTTAGATTTTAACTGATTAGTAATTAGCAGCAAGGTGTGGCACACTCAATAGTACCCAAAGCGCCAAGACCGAAATAACCGGCAACTACAACTGCAAGGAAACCGAGGATAATCAAAGTAACGATTACGTTACCGATAGCCTTCCAACGGCAGAACCAAACCTTGTTGTTGATACCGAGTGTCTGCATTGCGCTCCAGAAACCGTGTGTGAGGTGGAACCACAAAGCAGCCAACCAAACAACATAAAGAGCTGCATAAACAGGGCAAGTGAAGGTTCTTGCAATGTAGCCTGAACCGTTTGCGACATTCTCCATAACGGCAGGCTCTACATGCATGCCCAACTTGTGAAGAATCTCGGGCAACTGCATGTTGGCCCAGAAGTTGAAGAGGTGCAAGCCCAAGCCAAGAACTACAATGATACCGAGAACAAGCATGTTCTGCGATGCCCAAGATACGCCCTTAGGTCTTTCGGCAACAGCATAGCGCTGTGAACCACGAGCTTTTCTGTTCTGCATTGTAAGAATGAAAGCATAAACAAAGTGTACAGCAACGAGAAATGCAAGACCTGCAGTTCCCACCAAAGCATACCAGTTAGCTCCCAAAAACTCACAAATCGCGTTGTAACCATCAGTACTGATGATTGCAACCAAGTTCATTGACATGTGGAAAAGAAGGAAGAGTACAAGGGCTGCACCCGAAACACTCATGATTACCTTTCTTCCCACAGAAGATTTAGTTAACCACATAATGAATTGATTTTAAATTATATAATAAATAAATAGTTCACACAAAACACCAATAAGCGTATTTACACACTTATTCAATGTCACAAAAATAAACTTTTTTTCATAAAAAATAGCAAAAGGTGCTTTTTTTTTAGAGGAGGTAAGGATTTATAGAAAAGATTCAGGAAATAGTTTTTGTTCAAAAAAAGCATTCTTGTATTGGCATTGACATACACTTTTGTTACATTTGCCCAATATTCAACAAAAAAACAAAAAAACGAATGGCTACATTTAAAGAAAAGATCGGTTACGGATTCGGCGACATGGCATCGTCGATGTTCTGGAAAGTATTCAGTGTATATTTGCCTGTATTTTATGCAAGCGTATTCGGACTTGATCTGGTTTTGGTAGGAACATTGGCTCTTGTAACGAGAATTTGGGATGCTGTGTCTGACCCAATGATGGGCATCATCGCCGACCGCACAAATACCAAGTGGGGAAAATATCGACCATATCTGCTATGGGTAGCAATACCCTTTGCCATCGCAGGTGTACTGCTGTTTACCACCCCCGATTATGGGGAAACAGGCAAGAATGTATGGGCTTTTATAACATATATTTTGATGATGACTGTATATACAGCCATAAATGTACCATATGGTTCTATGCTTGGAGTAATGACCGATGACACCGATGAAAAGACGGTTTTTTCATCGTACCGAATGTTCTTTGCATACGCAGGTTCGTTCATTGTATTGCTGCTTTGGGAACCTCTGTGCAATGCTCTTGACGGGACAAGCGGAAAACTCACACACGACCCTGACGCTTGGCAAAGAGCGATGATAGTTGTAGGAATTATCTGCTGCATACTGTTCATCCTTGCTTTCAAAATGACACGTGAAAGAATCAAGCCAACCATCCAAAAGACAAGTATCAAAAAAGATTTCAAGGCACTTCTACGCAACAAACCTTGGTGGATTCTGTCAGGCGGTGTAATTTTCTTCAACTTCCTCGTTGCCATCAGATATGCAGTATTTCCATTCTATTTCGCTGCAGAGATTGCTGAAGACACACAACTCAGCCTGTTCGGATTAAAATTCCTATTCTATACAGGCCTTTTCTTCACAGTAGGAGAAGTTGCAAACATGGTTGGTGTGGCAATAGCAACACCACTCACATTCAGATTTGGCAAGAAGAACACATTTATTTATTCGCTGATGGCAATAGTGGCGCTGAGTGTTACATTCTATTATGTACCGACAGACAGCATTAGTGGACTATGGACATTTATGTTACTACAGATCATATTCGGTATATTCACCGGAATCGCATCACCACTTATGTGGACTATGTATGCCGATGTTGCCGACTATGCAGAATATAAATTCAACACAGCATCAACAGGACTTATATTCTCTTCATCATCAATGGCACAGAAGTTCGGTGGTGCATTCGGCGCAGCAGCCGTAATGTGGTTGCTTGCCGCATTCGGCTTTAATACATTCGCCACCGACGGAACACAGGCTGCAGACAATAACAAATCGGTAGAGGTTGTATTTAAAGATAAAATTGCATTGAATACAGAAAATAATGCAATGCCAAACACACTTATGATAAATGGCGGCAATGATTATAATATGACCTATGATATTGCGAAATCAGATGATCAGAAACTTAAATTAAGTTTCAGTTCTACTTTGCCCAACGGAAAATACAAAATAGACATACCCGAGGGTATTATAACAAGAGAAAAAGACAATGCAAATTTCACAGGAGAGATAACATTCACTGCAAATGAAAAGGGTGAGATTGTAGAACACGAAGCAAAAACAACCACAAAACAGACAACAGACGCTATTAAAGGACTGCGATATCTCATCAGTTGGATACCTGCCGCAATTGCAATACTTTCAGCAATATTCATTTTCTTCTACCCGCTCACGACAAAGAAGATGAAGGAGATAAACTCAAAACTTAAAGAAAACAGGAAACAAGTCTAATACACACTAAGAAGTAGTGGGAGGATGGGATATCCTCCCACTACTTCTTATATATCCAGTCTCTCTAAATATTTCACGGATGAAATATAAGACTTATCCTTGCGTTTGCCACCAAGTTGTATTATTTTTGTTGCTGTGAAACTATGCACGCTTACATGTGCACAAACAAAACAAGGAGACTGTGACATTCGAGTACGACATATTGGTTATTGGAGCCGGGCACGCTGGTTGCGAGGCAGCTGCAGCTGCAGCCAACTTAGGCAAGAAGACATGCTTGATGACAATCGACATGAACAAGATTGCCCAGATGAGTTGCAACCCAGCTATTGGTGGCATTGCAAAGGGACAGATTGTGAGGGAAATTGACGCGCTTGGAGGATATACTGGTATCGTTACAGACAAGTCCTCTATCCAGTTCCGCATGCTCAACCGCTCAAAAGGCCCTGCGATGTGGAGTCCACGCGCACAATGCGACAGGATGAAGTTTAGCCAATACTGGCGAGAAATACTAGAAAACATCCCAAACCTTGACATGTGGCAGGACATCGCCACAGAACTCATTGTTGAGGACAGAAAGGTCGCAGGTGTAAAGACACAGCTTGATGCAGAGTTCAAGGCAAAATGCATCATTATAACAGCCGGCACATTCCTAAACGGTCTTATGCACATAGGCAAAGTACAGATTGAGGGTGGACGCGTGGCCGAGCCCGCAGCAAAGGGACTGACCGAGAGTATTACAAGACTCGGAATTACTGCAGGACGAATGAAAACAGGCACACCAGTACGTCTTGACAAACGCTCTATCAATCTACAACTTGTAGACATCCAGGATGGCGACAACGACTTCCACCGCTTCTCATACAGCGACACAAAGCGCGAACTCAAACAACTGCCATGTTGGGGATGTTACACAAACCCCGACGTTCACAAAATCCTTCGTGACAGTCTTGACGACTCACCACTTTACAACGGACAGATACAGAGTATAGGACCACGCTACTGCCCAAGCATCGAGACAAAGATTGTAACCTTTGCCGAGCGAGATCGACATTTGCTATTCCTTGAACCGGAGGGCGAGACAACACAGGAAATATATGTAAACGGTTTCTCTTCCTCACTCCCAATGGATGCACAGCTCAACGCTCTACGCAAGATTCCGGCACTAGAGAACGCTGTAGCATACCGTCCTGGTTATGCAATAGAGTATGACTATTTTGACCCCACACAATTAAAGCACACACTTGAGTCAAAGATTGTAGAGGGACTCTACTTTGCAGGACAGGTAAACGGAACAACCGGGTATGAAGAGGCCGCTGGCCAAGGCGTAATTGCCGGCATAAATGCAGCTCAAAAAATAGACGGCAAAGAAGATTTTGTACTGCGCCGTGACGAGGCATACATTGGTGTACTGATAGATGACCTTGTGACAAAAGGAGTAGATGAGCCATACCGTATGTTTACATCAAGGGCTGAATACCGCATCCTCCTCCGTTCAGACAACGCAGATATGCGCCTCACCGGGAGAGCCCACGAAATTGGTTTAGCAACCGAAGACCGCTATCAAAGACTTTGCGAAAAGAAGGAACAGATAGCAAGACTCACCGAATTCATCTCAATTTTCTCAGTGAAGGCCGACCTTATAAACAAAGGCCTCGAAGAGCTTGGCACCACCCCACTTGTACGCGGCTGCAAACTGTCGGCACTTATTGAACGACCACAAATAACCATAGAATCAATAGCCGCATACATACGCCCACTCAAACAGGAGCTTGACAAATTAGGTAGCGACCGCGATGAGATTGTAGAAGCGACTGAGATTGAAATAAAATACCGTGGCTACATTGAACGCGAACGTGAACTTGCAGAAAGAATGATTCGCTTGGAAAATATACGCATCAAAGGTAGATTCGACTACAACAGCATAGAATCACTGTCGACCGAAGCGCGCCAAAAGCTCACAGCTATAAATCCAGAGACTCTTGCACAGGCAAGTAGAATACCAGGCGTTTCGCCAAGCGACATAAATGTACTACTGGTTTTAGTGCGGAAATAAACAATTGTTCCACGTGGAACATTGCTTCAAAATAACAGCTCATACTTAAAAAACATATAACTGATGAACACAGAATTACTACTCAAAAACCTGAGAAACATCCCCGATTTCCCAATCCCAGGAATCCAATTCAAAGATGTAACTTCACTTTTCAAGAACCCCGAATGTCTGCGCGAAATGGACAACGCTCTTTACGAGATGTACAAGGATAAGGGCATAACAAAAATTGTAGGCATCGAGTCACGTGGTTTCGTTATGGCATCATCACTCGCGATAAAATTAAATGCAGGTTTTGTTCCCATCCGTAAGCCAGGCAAGTTGCCTGCAGAAACAATCAGCGAGACATACGGTAAGGAATACGGCCGCGACACCATAGAGATCCACAAGGACGCAATCGACGAGAACGATGTCGTCCTTATACATGATGACTTACTCGCGACTGGCGGAACAATGCTTGCCGCATACCACCTTGTAAAAAAATTGAATCCCAAAAAGGTGATGATTAACTTCATTATCGAGCTCGAAGGTTTGAAGGGAAGAGAAACTTTCCCGGCAGATGCAGAAATCGAATGCCTGCTAACACTGGAAGGTAAATAAATAATGGAAAAAGAGGATAAAGACAAAAAGGAAAAATACCTTAAAGGCATTGTAAGCAACCTACCCGATTCACCGGGATGCTACCAATACCTTGACGAAAACGGCGTGATAATTTATGTGGGCAAAGCAAAGAATCTTAAACGCCGCGTATCCTCTTATTTCAATAAAGAGCAACAGACACTGAAAACAAAGTTGCTTATTGCAAAGATATCAGACATACGCTATGTTGTGGTAAACAGCGAGGCCGATGCATTGCTACTTGAGAATAACCTCATAAAGCAGCATCAGCCTCGCTATAATGTTTTATTGAAAGACGACAAGACATATCCATCGATTTGCATAACAAACGAGTTCTTTCCAAAACTGTTCAAGACCCGTCAAATAGAAAAAGGAAAAGGCCGTTTTTTTGGACCATATACAAATGCCGGAGCATTACATGCATTGCTGGAACTTATAAAAAAACTCTACCCACTACGCTCCTGTAATTTAAAGATAACACCCGAGGGCGTAAGTCAAGGCAAATACAAACCTTGTCTCGAATACCAAATGAAGAATTGCTGCGCACCTTGCATAGGAAAGATATCATATGAGGAATACAGCAGAATGATTATTGAAGTTGTTTCGTTTTTGAAAGGCGACATTAAGATTCTGCAAGAAAACTTGCTCGCTGAAATGGGGGAAAAAGCATCACGGCTTGATTTTGAAGGAGCGCAGGAAATCAAACATAAATATCAATTGATAGATAACTTCAGGGCAAGAAGCGAAGTCGTGAGTCCACTGATAACAGATCTCGATGTATTCTCAATCGAAAGCGACGAAAAGAATGCTTTTGTCAATTTCCTGCACATAAAGAATGGTTGCATTACACAGGCATTCACTATTGAATATAAGAAAAAACTCGATGAAAGCGACGAGGAATTAATTTCAATGGGTATTGTAGAATTAAGGGAAAGATTCTGTAGTGAAGCAAAAGAGATCATACTCCCCTTTCCTATTGAACTTCCTATAAACGGTATAAACATTACCGTTCCACAAAAGGGAGAAAAAGCACGACTTCTGGCATTGTCAAAACTTAATGTAAAACAATACAGGGCCGACCGTATGAAACAGGATGAGAAACTGAATCCTGAACAAAAGACCACACGACTGATGAAAGAGGTGCAAGAGATACTTCAACTTGACAGAATACCTCTTGTGATCGAATGTTTTGATAACTCTAACATACAAGGCACTGATGCCGTTGCAGCATGTGTTGTATTCCGCAAATTGAAACCAAGTAAAAAAGAATACAGGAAATTCATTATAAAAAATGTAGTAGGCCCCGATGATTATGCCTCAATGCGCGAGGTTGTAGAACGCCGCTACAAACGAATTATTGAAGAAGGCGGAGAATTACCAAGCCTGATATTTGCCGACGGCGGAAAGGGCCAGATGGAGGCCATACGCAGCATTACAAAAGATAAGTTGGGACTTGAAATTCCTATATTGGGATTGGTAAAGAACAACAAACACAAGACATCGGAAGTAATAACAGCCAACGGGGATGTGATAGGACTCAAACAGGGAACAACTCTGTTCAGGATACTCTCTCAAATACAAGACGAAGTACATCGCTTTGCCATAACATTCCACCGCGAAAGACGAAGTAAACGACAAACAGAATCGGAACTTGACAAAATCAAAGGAATTGGAGAAAAAAGCAGGACAGCCCTGCTCAAGCACTTCAAGAGCGTCAAACAGATAAAGAATGCAACTCCGGATGAAATCACCGCTGTTATAGGTAAGGCAAAGGCAGAAATAATCCTGAACTGGAGCAAATCATAAGGCATTTTTTGTATATTCGCAAAAGAAAAATACAACTTTAGGAATGAGAGTACTGATACAAAGGGTAAAAGAGGCGTCCGTCACAGTGGATGGAGACATCATCTCGCTGATACACAGCGGATTGCTTGTTTTCGTAGGCATTACCGAGGATGACAGCCGCGAAGATATACTGTGGCTGACGAAAAAGATTGCCAATATACGTCTTTTCGATGACGAGAACGGTGTCATGAACCGCTCGGTAATTGAAACAGGCGGGGACATACTTGCCGTAAGCCAGTTCACACTGATGGCATCAACAAAGAAAGGTAACCGCCCATCATACATTAAGGCTGCCAAACCCGAGATATCAGTACCACTATACGAGGAGTTCTGTGCCGAAATGGAACTTGCAATAAACAAACCGATACAGCGAGGTGTTTTTGGAGCAGACATGAAGGTGAGCCTACTCAATGACGGACCAGTAACGATATTCATTGATTCAAAGAACAAGGAGTAATTATGACCATAAAAGAAGCACAGCAGCGTGTAGATGCATGGATTAAGGAGTATGGTGTCCGATATTTCAACGAACTGACAAACACCGCTATCCTCGCCGAGGAGGTGGGAGAAGTTGCCCGAATAATGGCACGCAAATATGGTGAACAGTCATTCAAGGAAAACGAGAAGAGTGACCTTGGCGATGAATTGGCCGATGTACTGTGGGTGCTTATATGCATTGCCAACCAGACCGGGGTGGACCTGACAGAGGCACTTGAAAAAAACCTCGATAAAAAGACCAAGAGAGATAATAAAAGACATATAAATAATCCAAAATTAGACAGAGATGAGTGAAAAGATCAATTGCGGATGCGGTGAACACCATCACCACACCGACGAAGAGAGCAAGTACGAGTTTGTATTGAACGACTACTGCAAGGCTATGAGCGACGAAGATGTTGCTGCCAAGGTAAAGAAACTTATCGAAGAAAAGGTTGAGCAGAACAACACACTTGAGGTAAAGAAACTGCTTTTCAACTGCATTGACCTCACTACCCTGAAGTGCACAGACAGCGAGGAGAGCGTAATGGCATTCACAGAAAAGGTTAACGAGTTCGACGACAAATACCCCGATTTGAAGAATGTTGCTGCAATATGCGTGTATCCGAACTTTGCAAAGATTGTAAACGACACACTGCAGGTTGAGAATGTAGGCATTGCTTGCGTGTCGGGCGGATTCCCATCATCACAGACATTCCAGGAGATCAAGGTTGCCGAGACAGCCATGGCTGTCCATGACGGCGCAACTGAAATTGATATTGTACTCAGTGTGGGTAAGTTCCTCAGCGGTGACTACGAAGGTGTTTGCGACGAGATTCAGGAACTCAAGAGCGTATGTGGCGAGAAACACCTGAAGGTAATCCTTGAGACAGGAGCACTTGCTACAGCCGAGAATATCAAAAAAGCATCCATTCTATCGATATATTCAGGTGCCGATTTCATCAAAACATCAACCGGCAAGGAATCACCTGCAGCTACCCCTGAGGCAGCATATGTAATGTGCAGCACAATCAAGGAGTATTATGACAAGACCGGACGCAAGATTGGCTTCAAACCGGCCGGTGGCATCAACACCGTGCAGGATGCACTTGTGTACTACACTATCGTAAAGGAACTGCTTGGCGAGGAGTGGTTGAACAACGAGCTGTTCCGTCTGGGAACAAGCCGCCTTGCAAATCTGTGCCTGAGCGAAATCGTTGGCGAAGAGGTAAAATTCTTCTGATCAAAACAGACATAACATAAAATAGGGTGTTGCAGCTGCAACACCCTATTTTATGTTTATTATAAACCATCATTTTTCTCTTGCGATGACATAGTCAATATACGCAACCAGCGCATCACGCAAATCGGGAGCAATGTCACTTGGCAGCGACTCTATTGCTACTCGACGGTAACGTTCTATACAAATGTTCGTGTAGTCAATACCGCCTTCATCCTTCGAAATCGCAATCAATGTTTCTATCTCCTTTTCATCGAGATAAATCCCGTTAGCCAACTTTTCACGGATAGGAACCAGATGAGGATTCTTGCTATTTGAAAGAACATACAATGCCGGCAATGTTATCTTGCCCTCGCGCATGTCACTGCCTGTTGGCTTGCCAATATCGTCGCTATAATAGTCGAAGATATCATCCTTCATCTGGAAACAGAGACCTGCATACTTACCAAACTCGGAAAAACGGGCAACCTGCTCATCATTTCCGCCGGCTGTGTACACAGCACAGGCACAACAGCAAACAAAAAGCGATGCTGTCTTATAATATATTGCCTTAAAGTAATTCTCCTCGCTGTATGAACCGTTCTGCTGCATATCAAACTGCAGAACCTCTCCGTTCGGCAAGTCCTGACCCATTATTGAAAGGCTGTCTACAACACGGGTATCACCAGTCTTTGCGGCACATCCTAATGACATTGAGAACATATAATCACCAGCAAGAACAGCAACATTATTGTTAAAACGCACATTCAATGATGGACGACCACGACGCTTGTCACTCTCGTCAATTACATCATCATGCAATAGGCTTGCAGTGTGCAACATCTCTACAGCTGCGGCTGCCGAGAAGGTCTTGCTATTTATACCACCGGCACTTTTTGCCACCAGCAACACCAGCATGGGGCGCATCATCTTTCCAACCGACTCGGCAAGAAAAGACAAGGCATTATCCATGAGCACCACATCACTCTTCAGCAATGACTTGAAATAACCGTCAAAATCGGCCACCTCCTGCTCAATAGGTGTTTTTATGATTGACAAAAGACTCATCGTACCAGCGTATATGCTTTAAACATTCTTTGAATGCAAAAGTAATAAAAAAGCAATGGATAGTGACAAAATTTATGTATTTTTACAAACCGCTAATCTAATTTTAAATGGACAAGTTATTTCTTCTCGACGCATACGCACTTATATACCGTGCATATTACGCATTCATAAAGAACCCAAGAATCAACTCAAAAGGATTCAACACATCGGCAATCATGGGTTTTATAAACACCCTTGAGGATGTATTGAAGAAAGAGAATCCTACACATATTGGAATTGCATTCGACCCTAAGGGACCAACATTCCGCCACGAAGCATTTGAACAATACAAGGCACAGCGCGAGGAGACCCCAGAGGTGATAAGGGAATCGGTACCGGTAATAAAGGAGTTTATTAAAGCCTATAATATCCCCATTTTCGAGGTTCCGGGATATGAGGCTGACGATGTCATTGGCACACTTGCAAAACAGGCGGAGAAAAGGGGGATTATTACATATATGATGACCCCGGACAAAGACTACGGACAGCTTGTATCGGAGACAACATTCATATACCGTCCCAAGTATGGCGACAAGGAATTCGAAGTGATGGGTACCGAAAGGGTAAAGGAAAAGTTCGGCATCGAGAACCCGTTGCAGGTAATTGACCTTCTTGGCCTGATGGGTGACTCAAGTGACAACATTCCCGGATGTCCCGGAGTAGGAGAAAAAACAGCACAGAAACTGATTGCCCAATTCGGAAGCATAGAGAACCTACTGGACAACACCGCCGAACTCAAAGGAGCATTGAAGACAAAGGTCGAGGAAAACAAGGAGAAGATTCTGTTCAGCAAATTCCTTGCAACAATCAAGACCGATGTTCCTGTCGAGCTCGACATGGACTCCCTGAAAATTGAAACGCCGAACGAAGAGGAACTGTCGAATCTTTTCAATTTTTATGAATTGCGCGCCTTAAAGGAGCGAGTGATTAAAACCAACTCTGCTCCGTCGCTTTTTGATGATGCTCCCACCACTCCAGCTGCAGTTGCATCAACAAATAAAAAAAGTACAAAACTGGACTCGCTTCAAGGCTCTCTCTTTGATTTTTTTGCGGCCGAAGATACGGGTGGAGAAAAAAAATCGAGCCATTTGGCGTTAAAAGACCTTGAATATACATACAAACTGATTGATACAGAGGATGATATCACCAATTTGGTGTATGTATTGAAACATTACAAAACTGTGTGTTTTGACACAGAAACAACAAGTACCAACGCTCTTGCCGCCGAATTGGTGGGAATAAGCCTTTCGGTCAAGGAAAATGAAGCCTTCTACTTGCCCATGCCTGCCGAAAGAGAAAAGGTAATGACCAGGCTTGGAATCCTTAGGGAAATTTTCGAGAACGAGGAGATTGAGAAAGTTGGACAAAACATAAAATACGACATCACCGTATTAGCCAACTACGGCATAGAGGTGCGCGGAAAACTTTTCGACACAATGATAGCCCATTATGTCTTACAGCCCGAACTGTTCCACGGAATGGACTACCTTGCCGAAATTTACCTCAACTATGAAACAATAAAGATTGAGGAACTCATTGGAGAGAAGGGACGCGGACAAAGGAACATGCGCGATATCTCCCCTACCATTGTGTGCGACTATGCATGTGAGGATGCCGATGTTACTCTGAAACTGAAGAACATTCTACAGGAGGAATTAAAGAAAGAGGGAATAGAGGAACTCTTCTACAACATAGAGATGCCTCTTGTCCCTGTACTTGCCTACATGGAACGCAACGGTGCGCGCATTGACACCGATGCACTGAAGGAGACATCTGCCCTGTTCGGCAAAAGACTTGCCGACATTGAAGAGCAGATATATTCACTCGCAGGCGAGCCGTTCAACATCGCATCACCCAAGCAAGTCGGTGACATCCTGTTCGGAAAGCTAAAGATAGTCGACAAGCCAAAGAAGACAAAGACAGGGCAGTATGTTACATCGGAAGAGGTTCTTGCACAGTTGCAGAACCGCCACCCTATCGTAAAGAACATCCTGCAGTACCGCGGACTTAAAAAACTATTGAGCACATACATTGATGCACTGCCCGAACTTGTAAACCCAACAAGCGGAAAGATACACACATCGTATAACCAGACCGTCACAGCCACCGGACGACTAAGTTCAAGCAACCCCAACCTGCAGAACATACCTATCCGTGACGAGGATGGAAAGGAGGTGCGCAAGGCCTTTGTGCCCGATAACGGATGCCAGTTCCTCTCGGTTGACTACTCGCAGATAGAACTGCGCATAATGGCACACTTGAGCGGCGACATAAACATGATTGAAGACTTTCGCAGCGGATATGACATTCACGCGGCTACAGCGGCAAAGGTGTATAAGAAACCAATTAACGAGGTCACAAAGGACGAACGCCGCAAGGCTAAGGTTGCCAACTTCGGTATAATATACGGTATATCAGTCTTTGGACTCGCCGAGAGAATGAATGTAGATCGCCGTGAGGCAAAGGAACTGATAGAGAACTATTTCGCCACATACAGCGGCGTGCAGCAATACATTGAGAAATGCAAGCAGGAAGCAAAGGAGAAGGGATATGTAGAGACCATATTCCACCGCAAACGCTACTTGCCCGACATCAACTCACACAATGCTGTGGTACGCGGATATGCCGAACGAAATGCCGTGAACGCGCCGATACAGGGCAGCGCAGCCGACATCATCAAGGTTGCAATGATAAACATATACAAGCGTTTCAAGGCCGAATCACTGAAATCGACCATGATACTGCAGGTGCATGACGAACTCAACTTCAATGTACTGCCCGAAGAACACGATATTGTACTTGACATTGTAAAAGAGGAGATGCAGAATGCCGTTGGACTCAGCGTTCCGCTCATTGCCGACCACGGCTGGGGTAACAACTGGCTCGAGGCACATTAAGCTATACAGCATTTCGCAGTACCGAAATAATTCACTACCTTTGCAGAACTTCTTAGAAAGAAGCTTAAAATAGCTTATAAAAAACGATAAAATTTTGATATTCATATGGCTTTAAAAGCAGGTATTGTTGGCTTGCCCAACGTTGGTAAATCCACACTTTTCAACTGTCTTTCAAGTGCAAAGGCACAGGCAGCAAACTTCCCTTTCTGTACAATCGATGCACAGTTGGGACAGATTACAGTTCCCGACGAACGATTGAACAAACTCGCAGAACTTGTGCACCCTGACCGTATCGTTCCTGCAACTTGTGATATTGTAGACATTGCAGGCCTT
>JAFOCD010000014.1 GCA_017381475.1 Bacteroidaceae bacterium | reverse complement strand
GCGGTATAACAGGATGTTCCAGACAAACAGGGGGTAGCAGATGCGCGAGTATAGCTTGAAGAACTCGTTGAAGTCGATTACATTACTGTCGTTCTGTGTACAGAGCACGCAAACCTGCTTCAGACTGTCGGCGTAGCACCTGTAGTTCTCGATTGAATATGCGTATGTATGCAATATATACTTGTTCCCCAGCATCTGCTGCGATGTCGATGTCGCGCCCTGCAACAGGTAGTCGTAGTCGCTATCGACACAGGCAATCATGTTGCGGCCGTATGCCTTGCCAAGCATGTTCATCATTGCCTGTTTCTTACCCTTGGTGAGCTTGGTGCGCGCCGGCAGCATTATCTCGAAATGGATTCTGTCACTCTCGTACTCGTTGAAGACCGAACGCCAGAACGATATGTCATCATAGCTCTCCACGTATGCTATGATGCGCTGTGCGGCTCTCTTCGGGCGCAACGAGTTTGCCGCCTCAATGAAATTCGAATTGAGATATTCGGTCAGCCTTTTCATATCTCAGCAATATTTGCTCTTTGCTCTTTGCTTTCACCTCGTGATGTCTTCCATCTCGGTCACTGCATCCATCCAACCGTCCATTATGATGGCAGGGGAGTGCGTGCATAGAATTATCTGCGTGTTGGGGTTGAGCGTGCGCACAAGGGTAATCAACCTCTGCTGCCACTCGATGTGCAGCGAAATCTCCGGCTCGTCCATCAGCATTACGCTCGGGCGGTTCTCCTGGACAAGGGCTGTGAGCAGTATTACAAGCAACTGCTTTTCGCCTGATGAAAGCATGTAGGGCTGCAGGGTCTCACCATACTGGTTGAACAGTATCTCGTTGCTGTTGCGTACGATAGTCTTTGCCGTTGGGGCAAAAAGGTCGTCGATCAAGTCCTGGAACTGTTTCTTTGGTTTTGTCAGTTCTGTGGCAAGGCGCTGGTCGTCGGGGTTTCCCGAGGTGAGCAATGAGATTATTCTGTTGCCAATGTTTACCTGGTAGTTCAGGTAGCGGCGCTGCAGGTTATATAGCTGCCAGTCGAGTTCGGTGCGTATGTCTGCGCCCGATACCTTCTCCAGCATCTCGCTACTCATGATTGGACGGTCTATGCTGCTGATGACATCGAAGTTGATGCTTGTGGCATCTTCGGGGTAGAATGTGATGTTCACACCATCCTTGGGGTTGCTGGTAAGACGGCCGTTGCGCATGATGTCAAGGTGCTTTGCCGACCTGTTGATGAAGGTGCTCTTTCCGGCACCGTTGCTGCCGCTAAGTATGTTTACATCGGGGCGAAGTTCCCAATTGACATGCTTGCGGTTGCTCCAAAGCGAGTCAATCTCTATACTTTTTATGTATTGTGCCATCTTTTCCATACTATCCCATGTTATGTGATGCAAGCAAATTTATACATTGTTTGTGTAATTTCAAATAACAAAAAGTGAATTATGCTTAAATTTATAAAAAATATCGCTCTGTTTCTTCTTTTCTCGTCCGTTTGTGATTATCTTTGAACATATCCGATATTTCAGGGAGTATTTTAAAACTTATAGTTATGGTACGCATTTTTTGTAAGAACAATGGTGTGACTAGGGAGTTCCCAAGCGGTGTGTCGTTGAGGGAGATATATGATTCTTTGGAACTGAATATGCCCTACGGACCAATTGCTGCCCGTGTTAACAATGTGACTGAGGGGCTTGCATTAAGGCTCTATCGTCACAAGGATGTGGAGTTCATTGATGTTACTACAGATGACGGAATGCGTATGTATGTGCGCTCGCTCACCTTCATCTTCATGAAAGCCATGAACGAACTGTTCCCCGGCGATACCGTACGTTTTGAAAATGCCATTTCCAAAGGCTATTATTGCCGCAAGGATACACCGCTGAGCGATGAGCAGGTGGCTCTCCTGCGTGAGAGGATGCAGCGTGTCATTGACA
Source organism: Bacteroidaceae bacterium (assembly GCA_017381475.1). Lineage (GTDB taxonomy): Bacteria > Bacteroidota > Bacteroidia > Bacteroidales > Bacteroidaceae > HGM04593. Next base: position 1,646 of record JAFOCD010000014.1, on the reverse strand, counting down.
GCGATATTCCATTCAAGAGAGTGGAGTGCCACACAGCCGATGCCATTGAGGTCTTCAGAAATATGGGGCGTGTAGACAAGGTGCGTCTCCTTGAGACATACGACCACCTCTACACAAGTTATTACGAACTTGACGGTTATGTCGACAGCTATTATAACGGCCTTGTTCCAAGCACAGGCTATATAACACTGTTCGAGGTCGAGAAATACGATGACGGTGTGCTGCTCCGCATCCCCAACAAGGAACGCCCCACCGAACTCGAGGATAAGGTTCCGCAAGAGAAACTGCATGAACTTTTCGAGGAACGCCTGCAGTGGCATCAGAAGATGGGTGTCGAGACAATAGGCGATTTCAACAAAGCCGTGCGTGCCGGTTTCGGCATAGACCTTGTAAATGTCTCCGAGGTGCTCCAGGAGCGTCGTCTCTCGCTCATTGCCGATGATATTGCACAGCACGGAGCAAGGGTAGTGCTCATTGCCGGCCCATCATCATCGGGCAAGACTACATTCAGCAAACGCCTTGGTATACAACTGCTTGCATGCGGCCTTAAACCATACGCAATATCACTCGACGACTATTTCGTGAACCGCACGCATACACCGCGCAAGCCCGACGGCGACTACGATTTTGAGTCAATCCACTCCATCGATCTGCCCTATTTCAACGAGTCGTTGAGCCGCATACTCGGTGGTGAAGAGGTGGAACTGCCCACATACAACTTCAAGAGCGGCGAGCGCGAGTTCAACGGCAACAGACTGAAGCTGGAGCCTCACATGGTGCTGGTCATTGAGGGTACGCACGCGCTCAACCCCATGCTCACTATGCAGATACCCGACAGCGACAAGTTCCGCATCTATGTATCGGCACTTACATCGATAAAACTCGACTATCACAACTACATATCGACATCGGACAACCGCCTGCTTCGCCGTATGATACGCGATGCAAAGTACCGCGGCTACTCGGCACGCGAAACCATCATGCGTTGGCCCGATGTGCGCCGTGGCGAGGAGAAATGGATATTCCCTTACCAGGAAAACGCCGATGTAATGTTCAACTCATCGCTTTTCTATGAGCTTGCCGTCTTCAAGTCACAGGCCGAGCCCATGCTGCGCGCAGTGCCCGAGAACTGTGCCGAGTATTCCGAGGCGCAAAGGCTTTTGCGTTTCCTGGATTATATTGTACCTTTGCAGGACAAAGAACTGCCACCGACATCGCTTGCGCGTGAATTCCTTGGCGGCAGCAGCTTCAAGTATTGAATAATCGAATGAAACTTTTGTCATACTGAGCATAGCGAAGTATCTATCTTTATTTTAAACAACAATGTCCGCCAGTTCATATTCACAGACCCAACAACAGCAACAGACGCTTTCCCAGACCCTGTCGCCCCAGCAATTGCTTGCCGTGCAACTGCTTGAGATGACAACGGTTGAGATAGAGGAGAGGGTGCGAGGCGAGGTTATGGACAACCCCGCCCTCGATGCCGTTGAACCCGATGAGGCTATGCCTCAGGGTGGTGGGGATGATGATGTTGATGCCCCCGATATCTACTCGGCCGATGCCGACGATGATTATAGCGGCAATGATGACATTCCAGTTGCATCGCCGGGGTTCGTTCCTTCTATTGATGCCACATTGGGCGATGC
>JAFOCD010000141.1 GCA_017381475.1 Bacteroidaceae bacterium | reverse complement strand
TTGGGAAAGATAAGCGGTTACGAGGATTATAACCTGTTCTTCATCAACTCGGGAGCCGAGGCCAATGAGAATGCCCTTAAACTATCCTCGTTCAAGAATGGCAAGCATCGTGTAATTGCGTTTAAAAAGGCCTTTCATGGTCGCACATCGCTCGCTGTAGAGGTTACGGATAATCCAAAGATAATTGCTCCTATCAATGCCAACGGGCACACCACCTATGTTGCCATGGGTGACATAGAGGCCGTGCGCGCCGAGATTGAGAAAGGCGATGTTACGGCTGTAATCATCGAAGGCATCCAGGGTGTCGGCGGCGTGCAGATTCCGTCGGAGCAGTTCCTACAGCAGTTGCAGCAGTTGTGCAACAGCACTGGTACAACCCTTATCCTTGATGAGATTCAGAGCGGTTGTGGACGCAGTGGAAAATTCTTTGCTCACCAGTGGGCGGGTATAAAGCCCGATATCATTACCCAGGCAAAGGGTATCGGTAACGGCTTTCCTGTTGGCGTAGTACTCATCAGCCCCAAATTTGAGGCTGTATATGGCGAGCTTGGAACAACCTTTGGTGGCAACCATCTGGCATGTGCTGCTGTTGAGGCTGTGATTGATGTGATGGCGGCCGATAACCTGCTCGACAATGTAAACAAGGTGGGCGATTATCTCCTTGAAGAATTGAAGAAAATTGATGGTATCAAGGAAGTACGCGGTCGCGGTCTGATGATTGGAATCGAGTTTGACGAGCCTGTAAAGGATATCCGTCGCAAATTGCTCTTTGAGGAGTATGTATTTACCGGCGTGAGTGGAACAAATACCATACGTCTGCTACCTCCTCTCACTCTCACAATGGAACAGGCAGCTCACTTTATTGACAAGTTCAAGAAAGTGCTAGAGGAAATGTGAAATCGGAAATGCGAAAACCGGAAATGCGAAAACCGGAAACTATAAATAATCATCACATAAACAAAAAACACAGCACTTCAAAATGCTGTGTTTTTTGTTTTCTTATAGCTTTAACCAATCGCTTGGATTAAGGAGTTTCTTTTCACGGTATAGTTGGAAAAGCATGCTTGGGTTGCCGTCTTCGGCATCAATAGCAACATCGCCAATAATGTCACCTGTTTTAACTTCCTTTCCGCTCTTTACCTTAATATTCTCGAGGTTGCAATATACCGATATGTACTTGCCGTGGCGTATAAGCACGCAGACATAGTCATTGTGGTAGAATACTGTCGAGACTGTTCCGTCGAAGACTGCACGTGCCTTAGCACCCTTTGTACCCTTGAATGTGAGTCCGCCATTATTGATCATTACGCTTCCCTTGGTTCCAACGGCATTCCTTTCGCCAAACTGGTCGACAAGAAGGTATGCACCGGTTACAGGAACTGGCATCTTCTTTTTGTTGTTTTCAAATGTTCCCGACATTTTCTCTATGCCGGCATCATTGTTGTATGCCGATGTCTCATTTTTCTTTTTCTTGCTCCCCTTTTTGCCGCTAGTCTTTGTTGTAGACTCTTTCTTTTTGGCAGCCTCTGCCGCAACGACTTTCTCAACCTCGCGCTTGATAGTCTCGTTAAGCTTGTTAAGTTCATTGCGCTTTTTCTTCAGTTCAGCCTCAACCTTGCTCTTTTCCTTTTCAAGGCTGGCAATGATGTTCTTCTGTTCCTTTTCAAGCTTCTGTATCTTTGTGCGTTCGCTCTCCTGCTCCTTGAGGACAGATTTCTTCGATTCGCGTGTCTTGTTCAGCTCGTCTTTCTTGCCTTGTAATTCGGCCTTTTTCTCATCAAGTTCAACAATATCTTTCTTTAGGCTGTCGGCAAGTGCCTTGTGTGCATTCATGTAGTTGTTTGCATAGCGGTAGCGGCGTGCCATGGTGCTGAAATCCTCGGCCGAGAAAATGAACAGCAACTTATTCTCGAAATTGCTGTGTTTGCGTGATTTGCGGAGCGCCTCGGCATATTCGCTGCGCGACCTGTCTACATCACTTTCCTTGCCTTCAATCTCATTGTCAATTAACTTCATCTCTTTGTCCAATGCAGCAATCTTTCCGTCAAGTGCACGTACTTCGGCCTTTAGTGCATCTACAAGTTTCTTGTGCTCATCAATCTTGGCATTGATGATCTTAAGGTTGTTGATGCGGCTGTTGATGTCCTTCTGTGATGAAAGCAGGATTGCCTCTTTCTTCTCAATTTCCTTGCGCAAGGTATTTGCCTTGTTGCGCAGACTCTCTACCGAGTTGTCCTGTGAGAATGCGACATGGGTAGTGAATGATATAATGAATAGTAGTATGTAGCCTAAGATGCGGTTTTTCATAGAAAATCAAAGTCTCCTATTTGATTGAATTTATAAAATCGCCCACACTCTGCTTGCGGTACGAGTTATTTATGTTGCGCGATGAGAATTCAAATTTCTTTTCGCTGAGTTTGCTATGTTCAAAATCAAGGGTCAACGCAATGTCACCTTTGAAACTGATACACATTCTGTTGGGGTACAGTATGCCGTCAAGGTTCTTGAAGTTTGAATAGTCGCATTTAATGCTTTCTCCGGTGCTGCTGTTGCCTGTACATTTTGTCATGTGGCCGTTGGTCTTGTCTATGGTAAAAGAGTATTGCATCGCATTTCCTTTGCCAGTGGCAATTGTGCAACTGTTCCCTGTATCGCCTGTTATGGTAAAACTCTTCAAGTCAAGATGTGCCGGCTGGCCATTTGTTTGGAATACGCGGTCCAGGAATATGGATTCAAGGACTCCATAGTTGATTCCTGACAAGCCGATTGCAGTTGCCTCGGAGTAGGGAACCTCGGTGTAGTTCTTGAACAGTTTGTTTATGAGTCGTACCTTGTCGGGAAGGAACTCGATGCAGGCTACCTCGACAAGTCCGAGTGGCGTAATGCTTATCTGTATTCCTCCATCCTTCTGTATGCGCAGTTTGCCCTTCAGCGAGACCTTGTCGCCGTTTACGGTAAGTGCCAACTTAATGTTGCTTGACAAATATTGCATTCTCGATGCGTCGGGCATTATTGCCGGCATGTTTGCAATGGCAGCAATGCCGCTCTCTTTAGCCTTTTCCTCTTTTTTCTCTTCTTGTTGCGAAGTCTGTATGCTTTTGTTGGAAACACAACTTGCAAGTAACAAGAGAGTTGCCAATACCGGCAATACGAATTTCTTAATATTCTCCACTGTAGTATCTCTTTTTTCTTATCTTTTTCCCCAAAATTTTTGTCTCATCGCCTGCATCCTGTGCCTGTTTCCAATAGACAAGAGCCTTTTCAATGTCGCCACATTTGACATATATGTCGCCGATGTGATGAAGTACAACGCTGCTCAGTTCAGTGCCGAGGGAAATTATCTTCTCGGCATATGCCTTAGCCTCCTCATATCGTCCCATCTTGAAAAGTATCCAAGCGTATGTGTCAAGGTATGTGTCATTCTCTGGTTCTGCATCAACTGTTTTCTTGCTCATCTCAAGTGCCTTTTGCAGTTCCTTCTTGTCGAGTGAGAGAAAATATGCGTAGTTGTTCAGGGTTTCGATATTGTATGGGTTGTATACCAATGCCGAATCGTATGCAGCATAGCAATTTTTCTTCATCTTGAGCTCGTTGTAGATGTTGCCCATCATGGTGTAAACTGCAGAAATTGTAGAGGGGTCTGTATCTTCATCGCATGCTGCAATTCCCTGCTTGAAAACTTCGATGCTCTTTTCCTTTTGCTCAAGGATGAAGTATGATAACGCCTTGTAGTAATAGAGTTCCAGAATGTGTGGCAGATAGAGCAGAGCCTCGTCCGAGTATTTCAGCACGGCATCGGCATCGTTCCTGTCTACAGCAAATGTCAATTGTTTTATTATTGCATTGACATTCTCCGGGTCAAGTTCCACAATCCTGTCAAGAACTGGCAATATCTCCTCTTCCGGCGCTTCTTTGTATTCGAGGTACTGCAGATATATTTCGTTGTGTTCCAACTGGTCAAACGGTAGGGTAATCATCTCCTCCATGAACGCCATTACGCGGGTACTGTCATAGTATTCAAGGAACAGAAGATGGTTGGCGAAATATCTTAGTCTCTCTTCCGAAACAAATTTTTCATTTTTCAGAAGGCGCTCTACCATTGTCTCGTATTTCTCAAAATTCTCATTCTGAGCATACATGTCTACGAGCGACGACATGGCTGTTGCATCATCAGGGTCCTCTTCCAGTAACTGCAGATATGATTTTTCGGCCATTTCATACTCACCGACAAGGTTGTATGTCCAGCAGAGTAAATGGACGAAACGGTTATCGTCGGGGTTTTCGTCAATCATCTGCTTGGCAAGTTCAACGGCTTCGCTGTTGCGTCCCAAATGTAGATACAGTTTCAGTTTCTGTACTGTTATGTCCGCAGAATTGCCAATGAACTTTGTTATGTCATCCAAAGTTGCAAGTGCCTTCTCGTAATCACCATTTTCATAGTAGAGGCTGTACAAGGCCAGGTATATACTCTCTTTTGACTTTGCTGTTTTTACTAGTCTCTCATACACCGCAATTGCAGCTTGCCAATCGCATTTGTTATAATAGTGCTGTACCAATGCGCTGCAGTATGCTTCATTGTCGGGGTTGGTCTCCACAATGTATTCAAGCATTTCCAAGGCGATGCTGTCATTGCCCATTACAATGTAATATGGAGCCAAGAGGTATTGTATGGCCGCTGATTCCGGTTCAAGTTCGCGGCAATATTCGAGAAACTCGAAACACTCGTCATATCTCTCCTGCTCCTGAAGGCTGCTTGCCTCCATAAGGAAATACTCGACAGTGCGCTTTTGTGCGTCAATGCTGTCGGTATTCTGCTGTGCCTTGACTGTGATAGCAGTCAATAGCATTAGCAACAGGAGTATATAATTAACCGGTCTTCTCATTCTGTCAACAAATGTATGGTTACACGCCGGTGTGTCCGAAACCACCCGCTCCGCGGCTTGTCTCGTCCAGAATCTCGCATTCGCACCATTGCACCTGCTCGTGGCGTGCAACAACCATCTGTGCAATGCGCTCGCCGTCGGTTATGGTAAACGGTTCCTTTGAAAGGTTTACAAGTATAACGCAAACCTCACCGCGGTAGTCGGCATCGATAGTTCCAGGTGAATTGAGTACGGTGATACCTTTCTTAATGGCAAGGCCACTGCGTGGTCGCACCTGTGCCTCATATCCCTCGGGAAGTGCAATGAATAGTCCTGTAGGGACAAGAGTCCTTTCCAAAGGTTGGAGGACAATGGGCTCGTCTATGTTTGCTCTCAAATCCATGCCGGCAGATAATGCGGTTTCGTATGCCGGCAATTGGTGCTTTGACTTGTTTATGATCTCTACTTTCATATCAATAATTATAAATGCAAAAACAAAGATAATGTTGTGGTCTCTGCAAATTTATTCGGCAAAATTCTCTTTCTCGATATAGAAAACTTTGTTCGCGCCCGAAGTCAGCTTTATCGCCTCGGGATGTTCGCGTATGAATGATTCTATGTAACGCATTCTGGTGCTGTCCTGTAACTCGTCGACTGCAATGAGTAGTCCGGTCTCCTCAACATTTCCGAAATCGTGGTTTACGGCTGTACCGAAAATCTTCATTGTGGGTGACAATCCCATGTATGCATTTACCATTGGCGGTATTGCAAGGTTGAACTTGCGTACCTCCTGTTTCAGAATCCTGTAGTCCTCCTTGAAATCCGCTCCTGTGAATATTCCGGCAAGTTCTTGCTCATCTGTTTCAAACTGCAATGGGTTTACAGGCTTGACAAGTCCTTCCTCGTCGGGGAAGTGCTTCTTGAGGAAGTATAGTATCATATCCCTTGCCTTGGTGAGGTATGAGGGGTACATGGTGACTTTTCCATAGAAGTACTTGCAATTGGGGAGGACAACTGTCAATGCTCCCAAACCGTCCCACAAATTGTCGAGTGCAAAAAGGCTCTTTGAACCCATGCGTGTCGACTGGTATTCAAGTGAAACGAAAGCACGGCCAAGTTCAACAGTGTATGGTAGCACCTCCTTCAGGAATTTCTCCGAGAATGTGAACATGCCATGTGCCGTTGCAATGATGGGCTCTCCGTTCTCGTCGAAACGGACATCCTGACCAAAGATGAATCTGTAACCGCCAATGATGTCATTGTTCTCAGGGTTCCACACAACGAGCTGCTTGTATGGCATTTCCATAGTGTCGAACTCGTCAATGTCAACCTCCTTGCCTGTACCGCCACCGGCTGCGCGGAATGCAATCTCGCGTAGACGGCCGATTTCGCGCATTACATTAGGCGCTTCGGCTGCAGTTACAATGTATATCTCGTTGTCGCTTCTGTGTGTGAAACGCAAACGTTTGTCTTCGGTAAGTTCTGCCTTTAACAGCTCCTTGGGAACCGGTGCAATAATGTCTTTCATTCTAGTGTGTGATTGTTCTATAGTGAATATACTATGTCCTGGACATACTGTGCCCATTCTGTAGCGTTCTTTGTCTTGTCGAATGTCTGCCAGGGGATAGGTTTGCCTATTGTTATCTTGAATGTCTTGTTCTTGTTCTTAAACATCTCGTCGCTCAGGTAGAGCATTGCAATGTTGAACTTGATACCCAGCATTTTGTTGATATTTGCAAGGCGGTAGAAGAACTTGGAGTTCTCGCCTTCAAAATGTATTGGAATAATGTCGCGTTGCGACTGTACACTCTTTGTGATGAATGTCTTTTTCCAGGGCAAATCCTTGATTACGCCCTTCTTCTTGCGCGAACATAGACCGGCCGGGAACATTACTATGTGGTTCTCACCCTGGAATGCTGCATTTATCTGCTGTGGAAGGTTGCGTGCCTGTTTGCCTGTCTTGTTGATTGGAACCCAGAATGATGAAATCTGTGGTATGTTCATCAGCAAATCATTTGCAAGGAATCTGATTTTTCCTTTATATATGGGACCAAGAATGTGTGCAAGTCCAAGTCCGTCCTGTGCGCCTAGCGGGTGGTTGCTCACGAATGTGTAGCGGCGGTCGTCATGTGGTAGGTTCTCCAGACCGTGTACCTCGAATGAGTTGTTGAAGTACTCCATGAACGCATTGATGAACTCAAGGTCTTTTTTGTGACCGAAAGAGCGTAAGGCTTCATTTACTTCATCCTGATGGATGATTCTTTTCAGATACGAAACTATAAAACCGGGAATGAACCGCGCTTTTTTGCCAGCTTTCGCTTTGAGGATAGCCTTGACATCTATTTGTATAACATCGCTCATAGTCTTATTATCCTAATGTATACTGCAAATATACTAAATAATAATAAGAATGAGTCGTTTTTGCCTTAAAAATGCGATTAAAAAGGATAATTGACCCACGAAAAATGTATGCGATATCTGGTTGTGTCTTTTACGGATTATTCCTCTATTTTCTTGTTTTTTGCCCTCCTCTCGGCCTTGATGGTGCGGTATGTGTAGAACAGGAAAACGAAGAGCAATACGGTATTGCATGCCATCTTGGCTGTGCTGCCCCAGTCGGGGAGTGCAAGTGATGTTCCGTACACGGCAAGGAAAAGGAGAGTGAACTTTAAAATGGTCTTCATGTCATAGTTTATGGCATTCCTCTTTTGCCCTACAAAATATGACACGAGCATTGCAGTGAAGTAACCTGCAAACGATGCCCATGCGCATGCAATGTAACCGTATCTTGGAACAAAGATAATGTTCACGGCAAATAGTATGGCGCAACCTATGAATGAGAATATGGCACCCCAATAGGTCTCGTCATTAAGTTTGTACCAGAATGACAGGTTGAAGTATATGCCCATGAAAATCTCTGCTGCCATGACAATGGGTACAACTTTCAATCCCTCCCAATAGTCACTGTTGATGATGTGTTTCATTATATCCATATAGAACATTACCACCAGGAAAGCCAGCATGGCGACAATGATGAAGTATTTCATTGCCTTGGCATAGAAATCCTTGCTGTTCTTGTCCTTGCTATTGCTGAATACAAGCGGTTCATAGGCATAGCGGAACGCCTGCATCAGCATTGCCATGACTGCAGCCACCTTTACGGCTGCGCCGTATATGCCCAGTTGTTCTGTTCCCTCTTCACCTGGTACAAGCCAAGTGTATATGATTTTGTCTGCATTAAGGTTGAGAATGCCGGCTATACCCAGAATCAGCAGTGGCCATGAGTACTTGAGCATACTTTTAAGCATGGCTTTGTCGCGTGTCGGACGGTACAACCTAAGCTCTGGTATAAGGAAGAATGTGAGTAACGCCGTGCAGATGAGGTTTATGAAGAATACATAGAATGCCTGGTTATCGGGCAGGTTTATGTCGCCAAGTAACCCTGGATTTTCGGGTAATATTACAAAAACGAACAGGTTCAAGGCGATGTTCATGAAGATGTTCAGCAACTTTAACGACGCAAATTTGATTGGGCGGTTCTGGAACCTGAGTAAGCCGAATGGGATTGCCTGCAGGGCATCAAGCGCTACGACTACAGCCATCATGCCAATGAACTCGGGATTATCTTTATAGCCCAAAGTGTCGGCTATTGATGGCAGGAAACTGAATACGCCAAGCAGGAAAAGTCCGCACAGAACGCCAATTACTTGCATTGACATTGAGAAAACCTTTGAGACGTTCGCTTTTTCCTTGCTTGCAAAGCGGAAGAATGTTGTCTCGAAACCGAAGGTCAGGAATACAAGCAATATCGCGGTCCATGCATAAACATTTGTCACAACGCCATAGTTGCCACTCTCTACATCCATCTTTGCGGTGTAGAGTGGTACAAGCAGATAGTTCAGGAATCGTCCGACAATGCTGCTTAGGCCATAAATGGCAGTGTCCTTAACCAATGATTGCAGTTTTCCCATGCTGTGTGTCTGTTAAATCTTAGAAAAGTGTTCCTTGTTCGTTGTTGCAGAATCTGCTGCGCCCCAAATGCTTGTATGCAAGGTCGGTAACCTCACGTCCGCGTGGAGTGCGCTTGATGAAGCCCTCCTTGATGAGGTAGGGTTCGTAAACCTCCTCAATTGTGCCAGGGTCCTCGCTCAACGCTGTGGCAATTGTACCAATGCCAACAGGACCGCCCTTGAACTTGTCGATTATCGTGCACAGAATCTTGTTGTCAATCTCGTCAAGTCCATATTTGTCAATGTTCAGGGCTTCAAGAGCCATCTTTGCAATACCGTTTGTTATGTGACCGTCACCCATTACCTGGGCAAAGTCACGTACACGGCGTAACAGCGCATTTGCAATACGCGGAGTACCGCGGCTACGGCGTGCAATCTCGTATGTGGCATCCTCGTCATATGTGACGCCAAGAATCTGTGCCGAACGGCTAATTATGCCGGCCAGTGTCTTGCTGTCATAATATTCAAGATGCATGTTTATGCCAAAACGCGCACGTAATGGAGCTGTCAGCAAACCGCTACGTGTTGTCGCTCCAATGAGCGTGAATGGGCTCAGATCAATCTGGATTGAGCGTGCCGACGGACCTTTGTCGATGAGGATATCAATACGGTAGTCCTCCATTGCAGAGTAGAGATATTCCTCTACAATTGGCGAAAGACGGTGTATCTCGTCAATGAAAAGTACATCGTTGGGTTCCAATGATGTCAGGATGCCGGCAAGGTCGCCAGGCTTGTCGAGTACAGGCCCCGATGTTACCTTGAAACCAACTCCCAATTCATTTGCAATGATGTTGCTGAGCGTAGTCTTTCCAAGTCCCGGGGGGCCATGAAGCAATACATGGTCAAGTGACTCGCCACGCATCTTTGCGGCTTGGACAAAAATCTTCAGGTTGCTCACAATTTTCTCTTGTCCGTTAAAATCCGGGAAGGATAGCGGTCGCAACGCATTCTCGAACTCCTTGTCGCTGTTCTTGCCTCGTATGTTGAAATCTCCGTTCATGTCCAATGTCATTAGTCTATAAAATCCATTTTGTCAAAATGGCAATAATAACCGCAAGAATGAACAATAAAACTCCTCTGCGTTGTCCTTTGGTAAAATAGAAGAACTCTTTCATTCTGTTTTGTCATAAAAAATGCAATTATTATACTGCAAAGTTATAAATAAAGTCGTTAAGTTGTTATATTTGCACAATAAACTATATCATGAAATTTATATTTATCTTGCTTAAGCGTTATCTGCTTACAATATTGACATTGATTCTTATCCTGTGCCTCACATTCTACAAACCACCGTATATGGAGCGTACGGATATGGTAATTGAAATAGACAAACTTGCGCATCTGGTGATGTACTTCACGTTAAGCGCGGTCTTCTGGTATGAGAATTTCAGAGTTACGCTGAAGCCCAAGATGCTTTGGATGGTGGTTTTTGCGGTAATCGTACCAATAGCGTTCAGTGGTGCTATGGAGTATCTTCAGTATCGTTTGACATCATACCGTACCGGAGATTTCGATGATTTTGTATACAATACCATAGGTGTGCTTCTTGCGGCGCTTTTCAGTTTGACAATTACACGACCGCTGATGAAGTGGAGTAAAAAAAGAAGGAATAAGTCGTGACTTATTCCTTCTTTTTTACCAACACTTGTATGGCACACGGGTCAGACTCGAGTTATAATACCGTTTGTCGCCAGTAACCTCTTCTCCCAAGAATGAGGGTTTCTCAAACTCCTCGTCAATGCTTCCAAGTTCCACTTCGGCAACCACAAGTCCGGCATTGTCGCCAAAGAATTCATCAACCTCGAAAATGTGGTTGCCGTGCTTTACAAGGTATCGCATCTTGTCTATGATACCACCGTGGCACAGTTTAAGCAACTCCCATGCCTCACTTGCAGGAATCTCCTTCTCCCACTCGTACCGGCTCAGTCCGCCGTCAAGTGACGGGCCTTTGATTGTCAGGTATCCCTTCTCGCCACGCACTCTTACACGGGTCGAGTTGCCACCCTCACGACACAGATATCCCTGTGCTATTCGGTCGCTGTGGCACGCCAAAGTCTTGTAACTGTCATTGGCAACAAGGAATTTTCTCTCTATTTCAAGCATGTTTTTGAAGGTGAAAGGTTAAATCGGAAAACGGAAAGCCGTAGTTAGTTGTTTTCACCTTTCAGCTTTCCGCTTTCAGTTTTAATCACACTTTGTGTGTTTGAACCTGCTCCCGCTCGGCATGGCATCAAGTGAACTTGTGCTCTGCTCTCGCTTACTCGCAGCTTTCCGTTTTAAGTTTTATTACTCTCCTTTATCGGCGAACTCCATTAGGTATGCCTTTATAAAGCCGTCGATCTTTCCGTCCATTACACCGTTTACATCTGATGTCTGGAAGTTTGTGCGGTGGTCCTTCACGCGGCGGTCATCGAATACGTAGCTGCGTATCTGTGAACCCCACTCAATCTTCTTCTTTCCGGCCTCTACCTTTGCCTGCTCCTCCATGCGGTGCTGCATCTCCTTGTTGTAGAGGATAGAGCGCAACTGGCGCATTGCATTCTCCTTGTTCTTGGGCTGGTCACGGGTCTCGGTGTTCTCAATGAGAATCTCCTCTTCGGCACCAGTATATGGGTCCTTGTACTGGTAACGCAAGCGCACACCCGATTCCACCTTGTTCACATTCTGTCCACCGGCACCGCCGCTTCGGAATGTATCCCATGATATGCGTGCAGGTTCAATCACAACCTCAATACTGTCATCCACGAGCGGTGTGACGAAGACTGAACTGAACGATGTCATACGCTTGCCCTGTGCATTGTAGGGGCTCACGCGAACCAAGCGGTGAACGCCGTTCTCGCCCTTGAGGTAACCATATGCGTATGGACCCTGCAACTCAAGTGTTACGGTCTTGATACCGGCATCCTCGGCCTCCTGCAAGTTGGCCACAGTAACCTTGTAACCATTCGCCTCTGCCCAGCGCATGTACATGCGCATGAGCATGCTTGCCCAGTCCTGAGCCTCGGTACCTCCCGCGCCCGAGTTGATCTTCAGTACGCAGTCCATGTCATCGGCCTCGCCACGGAGCATGTTCTTCAGTTCAAGTTCTTCAATTGCAGTGAGTGCGCGTGCGTATGCATCGTCGACCTCATGCTCCTCGACCATCTCCTCGCGGAAGAGTTCCATTGCCATTTCTGCCTCTTCGGTACGGTTGTTCACCTCCTTGTATCCCTCAATCCACGCCTGCAGGCCCTTTACCTTCTTCATCTGCGCCTCGGCTCTCTTGGCATCATCCCAGAAACCCGGTGCCTGTGTGCGTAACTGTTCCTCTTCAACCTGAATTATCTTTTCGTCGATTGCAAGGTATTGTTTCAGAGCAGCAGTGCGCTCCTTAATATCCTTTAATTGGTCGGCTGTAATCATTTGTATCGTGTTCTTTGAATTATTGTGCGAAGATACAACGATATTCAAAAATAACCAAATAACTGCGCGCGTAAAGGCGGTTCTGTCTCCATATAATTGCCTGTTGTTGAAAAAATACCTATGTCGGATTTTGCAGAACGGCAATTCCTGTTGTACCTTTGTGTCGAAAGAAAATAGTATGAAAGTAACCGAAGCGAATGTAAAACAGGCCGTGGAGCTCTTGAAGGTGCTCATAAATACCCCTTCGATAAGTCGTGAAGAGGGTGATGCCACTGACAAACTGCAACTTTTTATTGAACGCGGTGCTCCTGTGCAGTGCGAGGTGCACCGTCATCTCAATAACTTGTGGTGTGTGGCACCCGGTTTCGACGCTTCGCGTCCAACACTATTGCTTGATGCCCACATTGATACAGTGAAACCCGTGAGCGGTTGGAGTAAACACCCCTTTACGCCAATTGTGGAAGGTGATGTCATATATGGTCTTGGCAGCAATGACGATGGCGCCTCATTGGTGACCTTCCTTCAGGTATTCTACAATATATGCCAAAAGCCACAACGATATAATACGATATTCCTCGCTTCGGCCGAGGAAGAGGTTTCGGGCGCAAATGGTATTGAGGCAGTAATGCCACAGTTGCCCCCGATAAGTTGCGCGATAATGGGTGAACCAACCTCCATGCAACCGGCTATTGCCGAAAAGGGACTGATGGTACTTGACTGTGTTGCCGAGGGCGTTTCGGGTCATGCTGCGCGTAACGAGGGTGTAAATGCGCTTTACAAGGCGTTGGCCGATATCGAGTGGTTCCGTAATCACAGCTGCACAAGAACATCGGAACTTTTGGGCGATGTAAAGATGACCGTTACACAAATTGAGGCCGGTACGCAACACAATGTAATTCCTGACAAATGCAGTTTTGTTGTTGATGTGCGCAGTAATGAGTGCTATTCGAACAAGGAACTGCTTGAAATCGTAAAGTTGAATGTTGGCAGCAATGTGACAGCGCGTTCAACAAGGCTCAATTCCTCTTTTATTCCATTGGAACATCCGCTCGTGAAGCGTGTCCTGGAGATGGGTTGCAGACCATACGGCTCGCCGACATTGTCAAACCAATCGCTTGTGAGCAATATTCCAACATTAAAAATGGGTCCCGGTGATACGGCTCGCTCCCACACAGCAAATGAGTTTGTGCTTATAAGCGAAATACGCGACGGCATTGAGAAGTTTACGGCAATGCTCGACGGTTTGAAACTTTAGGATTCTCTCGAAGGATTAATAGAAAAAAGTTCTTTAAGCATGATACACATAGGCAGGATAATTGAAGAGGAGATGCGGCGTCAGGAACGCACTCCGGCTTGGCTCGCAAGAAAAATAAATTGCGCGAGGCCCAATGTGTATTATATCTTTAAGCAAGAGTCTGTTAATACAGAGCTGCTTTTGCGTATCTCACAGGCTCTTAAACACGATTTCTTCCAATATTATTCCAGGCAGGTTTTTGAGTGTAATATTTATACGGAATAGTATAATAACTATACGGAAGACTGCTCGTGTGTATTTGCTAATTGGCGATTTTTGTAAAAAACAATTTAAATTAACATAATATGAAAAAGATTTCTTTGTATCTGTTTTTTCTGTGCTTGACATGCTTGAGTATGGTTTCGCATGCTCAAGACAAAAACTCCAAAGCTGAAGAAAATCCATTAAATTATCCATTCTTTATTTATGGTGAGCAAACTGTTAATGGAAGAGCTTCGGCAACGCTCAATAATATTAAGTATAAAGGTTTCTCAAGTATAATTCCTGAAGGAGGAGCTGTCAAAGGTAAAAAAGAAATCAACAATGACTATGGTGAAAAAATCTTCTATGAATTCAAAGAAATTTCTACATATCCAGAACTAAATCTAGAAAATCAAGTACTTAAATATTGGCTTTACTCCGAAGGCAATTGGATTCAGGACAATGAATCCGGTAACGCTACCGCAAAATTAAGACTGGACAAGGATTCGTATTTTGTATTGGTTCTCGATTGTAGTTATAGTTTGGGTGCTGAATTTATCAATGTTCAGGATGCTGCCAAGCAGTTTATAGATATTTTATACAAGGTTTCTGATAGAGGTAATATCCAGATTGGTGTTATATGCTTCTCATCAATGGAAAATACCAGTTATTTCCCAATTGCTCCATTGACTCCTACAAGTAAGGGCGAGATGATTGATTTTATTGATAAGCAACACAATTCAAGAAAGGCTACTGCAATGTATTATGCCATAAATAAGGGTATTGACGCTTTGGTTTCTTGTCAAAAGAAAATAAATCCTGATATGTTTGAAGGAATGCATTTGATTACATTTACTGATGGTTTGGACAACACTTCCCAATTGGACAAAGAGCAGAAATATACGATAAATGCAGTAAGGGATCATGTAAAAAACAGATTGGCTACGACAGAAGTAAAAGGTATAGAGATAGATAGTTGGGTTATCGCTGTCCGTGGAGAAGATGTTAAAGAAGGTCAGGTGGAGATTATGACGAAGCAGTTGCCCGATTTGGCCTCTAGCGCAGACCAGTTCAGATTCCTGACAGATATCTCAGAATTGGTAGGTACATTCTCGGATATTGCAGGTAGCTTGACAAAAAGGTGGAAAAATATGATTTGTACATCTGCATTGAACCATGATGGACCTGTATGCTGGACACTTGGTAATGTTACTCCCGAACCAACCCCAACCCCAGCTCCGGCGCCGGTAGTAAAGCCGTCTTCAGAGACAAAAGAGATGTTTTTGGGAGTAAATCTTGGAGTGGGCGGTGGCACCGGTGGCTTTAATTTTACAGCAGGTGTTGATTTTGCATATCCACTCACATCAAAATTTGGTTTGGGAGGTTACTTGTCATTGGGTTCATTCTCTTCATTTGGCGTAGATATTGGTGCTTTGGCGACTATTGGCAACCACGACGAGAGCAACTATAAATATTTGTGTGGAGTCGGAGGACATTTTAGCGGCGAGGCAACAGGTGTTGATTTGCGATTTGGTGTAGAGTTCAGGAATGGACTGTATTTGTTGGCCGATCTGTATGTAGGTGGTGGTGCATATTATTCTGATTTTAATCATGAAGAATACACAGGTGCTTCAACTGGTATAACAATAAATCTTGGTTACGATTTGGGTAAATTGTTCTTTAAATAATACGGTCCAAAGTCATCGTCTATTTAGGAACAAACCATGATAATCAAATGAAGCATGACAAAACCAGATTTTGTCATGCTTCATTTGATTGTTTCGATATTCGATGGTTCCAACTGTTATCTTACTCTAGTTTTAATACTCATAGTGGTGTGTAGATTTTGTGTGCTAAAGTTATTGTATATGAATATTATTTTGTTATTTTTGCGTCAAAATAACAATTAACGAATTATTATTATGGAACAGAATTATTATCAGCCACAACAGCCACAGCAGGCACCGTTTGCTAAACCAGATTCAAATCTCGTATGGGGTATCTTGACTACAATTTTGTGCTGCATACCTTTTGGAATTGTATCAATTGTTATGGCATCTAAAGTGGATCCTCTTTGGTTTGCCGGCAGATATCAGGAGGCTTGCGAAGCTGCAAGGTCTGCTAGGAATTGGGCATTGGCAGCTGCAATCACGGGTGTTGTTATTATTTTAATTTATGTTATTTATGTTATTTATGTAGCAAGCCAAGTAGCTGACGCTGCTTCGTATGGCTATAGCGACTATTACTACTATTGATAATTGATAGTAAAGACTTCAGGCTTTCTTTTAAAACAGTTGTATTAGGATTCCAACGATGTTGAATAGAAAGGTTCTCATATCTATTATTGCCGGCATATTGATTGTGTCGGCAATAATTTTGTACTATAATGTAAACCCGGGAGACTCAGTTATCATGCCAAAGTGCGTGGTCAAGCAACTGACCGGTTATGATTGCCCGTCATGTGGAGTGCAGAGAGCGTTACATGCCGTTTTGCATGGAGAGTTCTCAAAGGCATTGTCTTATAATCCTTTCTTTGTAATATCGGTGCCCTATTTTTTGTTGGTGCTTTATGCAACCATTTTCAAGAATGCATCTGCTCAAAAGGTCAGGAAATATGCATGTCATAGATATGCCATGTATGCTTATATAGTACTGTTCTTTGTTTGGTGGATTGTCAGGAATATCTGGTTCAAGAATCCGTAAGTAAATAATGAAAGAGGCTGACCCAAAAGCAATATATACAAAGTAAACACCCTCGCTAGAATACTCTAGCGAGGGTGCGGTGTTTTTAAAAGGGACTTTTGCGTCACCCCCTTTTTGATGTTTAAATTTTGTTATCTCATTGCCAGTGCCTTATTCTCGCAGGCCTCCATAATCTCGCGTTCGCCCTCGCCCTTGTCATTTATGCCGCAAAGGTGCAGTATGCCGTGGATGATTACACGGTGCAGCTCCTGCTCGTATGTTGCTCCTACCATTTCGCTGTTGCTGCGCACGGTGTCGAGCGAGATGAAAAGATCGCCACTTATGACATCCTCCTCGCAGTAGTCGAATGTGATTATATCGGTGTAATAGTCATGCTGAAGGTACTCGCGGTTGACCTCGAGAATCTTCTCGTCATCGCAGAAGATGTAGGCAATGTCGCCCACTTTCTTTCCGTATGAAGCCGCAACGGCCTTTATCCACGCTGTTGTCTCACGCTTTTTGATTGTGGGCATCTTCACGCCCTCGGTCTGGTAGCTTATCATAATATTATGTTTTTTGTCATTTCGACAGAGCATGGCGACGAGAAATCTAAAATTGAGATGTCTCCCATGCGCTCGATATGACAGTTGGTTATATATTTATCCAAAGAAAATGTATCCCACTATAATTGCCGCTATGATGCCTGCAAGGTCGGCTAGCAGTCCGCAAGTGAGTGCATGGCGCGTCTTCTTTATTCCTACACTGCCAAAATAGACTGCAAGGATGTAGAATGTTGTGTCTGTCGCCCCCTGGAATATACATGAAAGCCGGCCGGTAAATGAGTCGGCTCCGTATGTTTGCATGGCATCAACCATCATGCCGCGTGCACCGCTGCCGCTTAGTGGTTTCATTATAGCTGTCGGTATTGCTCCTACAAAATCACTGTCTGCTCCAAATGCACTTGCTAAGCCTGCAATGCCGTCCATAATGACATCCATGCCACCCGATGCACGGAATACGGCAATTGCAACCAAAATGGCAATAAGGTAAGGGATAATGCGTACTGCTGTTCCAAAGCCATCTTTTGCTCCCTCAATGAAAGCATCATATACATTAACTTTTGCGCGTATACCGGCGATGATGAACAGTATGATTATAGAGAACAGGATGATGCCGGCAAGTGATGTCGATAAAGCTTCAATGCGCACTTGTGAGAGTTGCATCATGCCCCATGTTCCAGCTGCTACAAAAAGGCATACACCAAGGATGAAGAGCAGCATTGTGCGGTTGAATAGGTTGATGCGCTGGTATATGCTTGTTACGATGAGGCCCACCAGTGTAGCCACCGTTGTGGCAATGAGTATGGGCAGGAATACATCTGTGGGGTTGGCTGCGCCAGCCTCGGTACGGAATGTAAGCACCGATATTGGGATGAGCGTCAGTCCCGATGTGTTGAGCACCAGGAACATTATCATTGGGTTGCTGGCGGTGTCTTTCTTTGGGTTTATCTCCTGCAGTTCCTGCATCGCCTTTAGTCCCATCGGCGTGGCTGCGTTGTCGAGTCCCAGCATGTTTGCCGAGAAGTTCATGAACATGGTGCCCATTGCCGGGTGTCCTTTGGGAACATCGGGGAATATCTTTGTCAGTACCGGGCTAAGCAGTCTTGCCAGTGCGGCAACAAGCCCTCCCTTCTCGCCAATCTTCATTATACCCATCCATAGTGAAAGAACTCCGGTGAGTCCAAGTGATAGTTCAAATGCACTCTTTGCCGAGTCGGATGTTGCAGCCATCATTTCGGGGAACACTGTTGTGTCTCCGGCGAATATCAGCTTGCCAAGTCCAATGACAAACGATATGATGAAAAATGCAATCCAAATATAGTTGAGTACCACTTCTGTTTTGTTTTCTACTGCGAAGATACAAAAAAAATGTAAAGGGGGTGTGTGGCAGTTGTAATAAATGCATATCGGTGGCTTCGCATGAAGCCACCGATAATATTATGTTGCTTAATTGACTTATTATTTAGTCTCCTCAACAGTCTCTTTTGCCTCCTCAACGGTTGTCGACTCTTCATTCAGCTCCGGCATGTAGACTCCGAATAAGGTCTTTCCGTCTTCGTTGAGCGAGATGTATCCGTTGCATACACTATCCCTTACGATTGGAATTACATATTTTGTGGCATCCTTTTCGTTTTTCAGTTTTGCGACAAAAAGAGGAAGGTTATTGTTGCTGATGGCTGTATCTGCAACATTGAAACCACCAATTTGGGCAATGGAATCCTTTGTGATGATATGCTCGGCAACAATGTATTCGCTGTATTCGGCATCTGCATTCTTCTCAACATTTATGTTGAGTGCTGCAAGAATCTGCTCTTTTTTGTTCTCCTTTATTACATTGGTTGAATTGAGTACATCTACATTGGTTGAACTGAAGACATTCTGGATCTCTGTTGCAGGAATAGGCTTCTCAATAGGCTTTTCTACATTCTCGCCGGGGTTCATAAACATGAATTTCAGGACGAACAATACTGCGAGTATGCAGATTGTAGGTGTCAGTTTCTTGAACTTTCCACTCATGAGGTTTACTACTGCATAAGCGATAATACCCAACAGGATACCGTTTGAGATAGAGTAGGTCATAGGCATGGCAATGAGGCATACGAATGCGGGGATTGCCTCGCTGAAGTCATGGAACTCAACCTTGGTGATGTTTTCAAGCATCATCAGACCCACAAGGATGAGTACCGGTGCTGTTGCTGCAGCCGGAATTGAAAGGAACAATGGCGAGAAGAACATTGCTATGGCAAAGCAGATACCTACGGTGAATGCTGTGAGTCCCGAACGGCCTCCGACAGCAACTCCCGATGCGCTCTCTACATAAGTGGTGGTGGTTGATGTACCAAGGCAGGCACCGACTGTGGTTGCAATGGCATCAGCCATAAATGCCTGTTTGATATTCTTTACACGGCCTTTCTCATCAATCATGCCGGCCTTTGTACTAACACCAACCAGGGTACCTATGGTGTCGAACATGTCAATGAACAGCAGGGTGAACACCACTACAAGCATGTCCAGGGTGAATACCTGATTCCACTCGAATTTGCAGAAAATTGGAGATATTGAATCGGGAGTGTCCACAATACCGGTAATTTCGGGTGTGACGTCCATGGGGATACCGATGACAGTTGTCGCAAGAATGCCTATGAGCATTGCACCGCGTACCTTCTTTATGTATAGCACGCCTGTTATTACAAGTCCTATCAAGGCGAGCAACGCGCTGCCCGATGTCACATCGCCAAGGGTAACAAGTGTGCTCTCCTCCTTGACAACAAGACCCGAGCTCTGCAGGCCGATGAAGGCGATGAAAAGGCCGATACCGCCACCAATCGCGTATCTCAGGTTAAGAGGTATGGCATTTACAATGGCCTCGCGTACATTGGTGATGGTGAGCAGAATGAATATAAGACCCTCGATGAGCACAGCAGTGAGTGCAAACTGCCAACTGTAGCCCATGATGCCGCAAATTGTGAAGACAAAGAAGGCGTTGAGTCCCATACCCGGTGCAAGACCATATGGAAGCTTGCCCCAGAATGCCATTACAATGCATCCTACGATTGCAGCAAGTGCTGTGGAGGTGAAAACTGCGCCCTCGGGCATGATTCCCGAGAAGATGCTTGGGTTCACGGCCAGAATATATGACATGGTAAGGAAAGTGGTTATACCTGCCATTATTTCAGTGCGTGGTGTTGTCTCGTTCGGGTTGAGGCCGAACACCTTTTTAAGGTTTAACATAGTATATGTTTTAATCCGTTAGAATGTCCACTTTGCTGCCAATGTGGGGATGGCATAAAACCCACAGCCTACAAAATTGTTCGATAGTCTAATTTCGCTTCCTATGCTCAGGGGGATGTTGTCCCAGCCCTTGATTCTGTTCAGGTTGACCCATAGCTGGATTTCTGCGAGCAGAATGTATGATTTCTGTAGCACAGGGTTATATTCGCGCCAGAAATCGATGAATCCCGAATTGGTGAGCCAGCCGTTGGCAAAGTCAATGCCCCATGCTCCGGTAATCTGGAAATTGTGTATATCCGATTCTCCAATACTATTCTTTGTTCCGGGAATCAGTTTGTACATCGCCGACAGCGACCATGTCTTGCTGTAGTCCTTGGAGTGCCCCGAATAGGTCAAACCGGCAAGCCAACTGTTGTTGAACGAGCCTGTTGTGGTGCAACCGCCGTTGTATTCAGCGTGGATTGAGAGCCAGTCCATTTTGCTGTTCTGCCAAAAGCAGAACTCGCGCGCAATTTCCCAGTACGCGCCTGTAACCTGTTTGTTGTAGTCAAGGTCTATTGAGATGTATGTGCTACCGAACTTGTCGGCACGGAACATCTCGGCAGTGGTAGTTACAGTAGGGCGGTTGCCAAGACCTTTGTAGATGTTGCCGCCAAAGTCATAGTGCACCTGGATGTTCTGCGCGACGGAGATAGTGCATAGAAGCAGGAATGTTGTCAGGAATATCAGCCTTTTCATGACAAGTTGTTACCGGTCAGATATTTGCAATTCGCATGATGTCGGCGAATACACCTGCTGCTGTAACTCCGGCTCCGGCACCATAGCCCTGTATGAGCATGGGGTACTCCTTGTAACGTTCGGTGGTGAGCAGGATGATGTTGTTGCTGCCTTCGAGGTGGTAGAACGGGTGACGCTCATTTACCTTGCATAGTGAGACGCTTCCCTTGCCGTTCTCGTACTTGGCAATGAAACGCCAATGCATCTTCTCGGCCACGAGCTGCTGGCGCTCTTCCTCAAACTTGGCATCGAGTGCCGGCAACTTCTCCCAGAAGTTCTCCAGTGTGCCGTCGAAAAGTTCCTGTGGTATGAAAAGGTTTGCCTCCACGTCGCTCTGCTCAATGGCATATCCTGCCTCACGTGCAAGAATCACAAGTTTGCGTATGACATCCTTGCCACAGAGGTCAATGCGTGGGTCGGGTTCGCTGTATCCCTTCTCCTGTGCTAAGTGTACGGCTTGGCTGAGTGGGATGTCCTTGCTCAATACATTGAAGATAAAGTTGAGCGTGCCGCTGAGCACTGCCTCAATCTTAAGAATCTTGTCGCCGCTGTTGATGAGGTCATTGATTGTGCTTATGATTGGCAAGCCTGCACCCACATTGGTCTCGAACAGGTATTTGATGTTGCGCTGGCGTGCTATGTGCTTTAGGTTGTCGTATGTCGCATAGTCGGCCGATGCGGCAATTTTGTTGGCTGCCACCACACTTATGTTGTGCGACAGCAGGTCGCCGTATATCGCTGCCACATCACTACTTGCGGTGCAGTCCACGAATACAGAGTTGAAGATGTTCATCTCGATGATGTCGTCGCGCAGTTTGCTTATGCTGCTTGGTGCGCTCTCCTTAAGGGCTGTCCTGTAGTTCGTGGTGTCGAGTCCCTCGCGGTCAAAAATGGCATTGCGGCTGTTTGCAATGCCCACGATGTTCAGTTTCAGCCCATGCTCCTTCTTCAGTTTCTCCTGCTGCGATGCAATCTGCTCGATGAGGCTGCCGCCCACAGTTCCCACACCACAGATGAAGAGGTTGAGCACCTTGTACTCGGAGAGGAAAAATGAATCGTGTATTACATTCAGTGTCTTGCGTAGCAGTTCGGCCTTGATGACAAACGAGATGTTTGTCTCCTGTCCGCCCTGTGCGCAGGCAATGACATTGATGCCGTTGCGCCCGAGTGTCTGGAACAGTTTGCCGATGATTCCTGCATTGTGGCGCATGTTCTCGCCCACAATAGCTACGGTCGAGAGGTTGCCTGTTGCCTGAACGCTCTCCATGAGACCCATTGAGATCTCCTTCTCGAACTCCTTGTTGAGCACCTCGCATGCTTTGTCGGCATCGACATGGCGCAAACCGATTGATGTGCTGTTCTCTGATGAGGCCTGTGCAACGAGGAATACACTGATTCCGGCATTGCCGAGCGCGCGGAAAATTCGGTGGTTGACACCTACCACGCCCACCATGCCAAGACCCTGCACGGTAAGCAGGTCGGTATCGTTGATGCTTGATATACCTTTGATGAGGCGGCCTTCGCTCTCGCTGTGCGCGTCAATGATGGTGCCCTCGCCGTTCGGGTTGAAGGTGTTCTTTATCTTGATTGGAATGTTTGCCTTGAATACGGGATATATTGTCGGCGGGTAGACAACCTTTGCACCGAAGTTGCATAGCTCTGTGGCTTCTACATAGCTCAGGTGCCCGATGGTGTAGGCGTTGTTTATGACGCGTGGGTCGGCTGTCATGAAACCGTCGACATCGGTCCATATCTCAAGGCAGTCGGCATTCAGTGTCGCAGCGATGATGGCTGCGGTGTAGTCGCTGCCGCCGCGTCCAAGGTTGGTTATCTCCTCGCTCTCCTTGTCCTGGGCAATGAATCCCGGTACGACAATCACTCTCTCGTTGCAACCGTCGAAGTGCTCGTGTATCAGCTTGTCGGTGATTTCGTCGGCAAGGATATATTTTCTGTGTTTTGTCTCGGTCCTGATGAACTTGCGGGCATTGAAGCGTACTGCACCGTCAATGAGAGCGGCTACAATGCGGCTAGATATTCTCTCGCCATAGCTCACGATGGTGGCCTCGGATTTCGGGGTCATGTTGTTGATTAGCGCAAGTCCCTGGTAGATGTTGTTCAGCTCGTTCAGGAGCATATCAACCTCCTCGAGCAGTGCTGTGCGCTTGCCGTTATCGGTAATTACGGCGTCAATCATGTTGTGGTGGCGCTCCACAATCTCCTGGAACTCCTTGTTGAATGCCATGTCGCCGTCAACGGCGAGGTTGGCTGTCCTTATCAGTTTGTCTGTGATACCGCCAAGCGCCGATACCACAACTATCACGCGCTCCTTTGCGGCTGCCTCCTCAACAATGTTCTTGAGGTTCAATATGCTGTTTACGGAACCTACCGATGTTCCGCCGAATTTCATTACTTTCATTACTGTTTCCACTTTGTGCAGTCTATGGTTCTACTGCAATAAGGTGCAAATGTACTGTTTTTATATAAAAACAGCAACATTTTTCCGCGCGACATGGGTGTGGAGTGCCCTAATTTTATTTTTTCACACTATTGCTGTCGTTAAATGCTGTCAATTAACCGGTAAACGGCAAAAAAATAGTATCTTTGCCATAATATGGGAAGATTGTCCATGTTGGTTGCGTAGCACCAGAGGCAACTTTGTGCTTCGCCCATCGGTGCAATCTTTGATAAATGACACACGATTTCTAAACAAGCAAGATACAATTTATGGAAAAAACAGGAAAACGCAGCTTTAAGGCGTGGTTCATAGCAACCCGTCCTTGGTCTTTCCCGGCATCGGCAATGCCGGTACTGGTGACATTGGCATACCTCAATTGGGTGGGCTACAAGATTGACTGGCTCTCCGGCGTGTGGGCTTTGCTGAATATCGTTGTCTTTCACGCGGCAGGTAATACCTGGAGCGACTATTTCGACTATAAGAAGGGCGTTGACCGTGAAGATGCCATTGGTGGCATGTCTATCGTCAGCGGCGAATTCAAGGCTCATGAGATAAAGAGACTTGCATGGATTCTGCTCACAATAGCAGTGGTTGCCGGTGTCGGCCTCATGTTGTATGCAGGCTTGCCTGTTCTCTATTTTGGACTTGCAGGTAGTGCGCTCACACTTTTATATCCATGGATGAAATATCGCGCATTGGGTGATTTGGACATATTCCTCACCTATTCGGTGCTGCCTATTCTTGGAACATCTTTCGTTGCAACAGGCTATATCCACGATGAGGTGATGTGGCTTATGTTGCCAATCGGTCTGATTACCGTCGGCATTCTCCATGTCAACAACTCGCGCGACATTGAACAGGACAGCCGTGCAGGCATCAGGACATTTGCAATGCTCATTGGCAAGCGCGCATCGGTATTCTTCTACATTGCCGAGTTGGTGTTGCCTTTTGTGTGCATACTTGTTGCTGCCATCTGTGGTGCAATGCCTTGGTGGGCTCTGGTTGTTGTGGTGGCTATGAAGCCTGCCATTGACAACTGCCGTGCTATGGTGAAGCTGCCTACAGAGGGCATGAAGGCGCTTGTGGGTGTTGATGAAAAGACTGCACAGCTGCAGTTGATGTTCAGCCTGTTGCTCTCTATTTCACTCTTTGCAACAACTGCATTATGATGCGTCGTGTCACTTTCACTATAATCCTTGCTGCAGTGCTGTGGACAACAATGTTCAGCCCATGGACTGCTCCGCATGTAAACTTATGGTGGATGATGACGGCTTCGGCATGTACCCTCTCAATCTGTGCGACCATGTTTGCGCCGGGGTGGTGGAAGAGGGTGCATTTCACTCCTGCCAACATTCTGTGGGGCATTGTCATTGCTGTTGCTCTGTGGGGTGTGTTCTGGGTTGGTGACAAGCTGTCGCAACTGATGTTCGATTTTGCACGACCACAGGTCGATACCATATATGGCATGAAGGACGGGCAATCACCGTGGTTGCTCACTGCGCTGATGTTGTTCCTCATAGGTCCTGCCGAGGAGATTTTCTGGCGCGGATATGTGCAGGAGAACCTCTCCAGGAAGTGGAATGCGAACAAGGGTTTTATTGTCACGACACTGATATATGCACTTGTTCACGCCGGGTCACTCAATTTCATGCTCACAATGGCAGCTCTTGTGGCCGGTGTGGTTTGGGGTGCTCTCTATCGTTTCTTCCCCAAGTATTTTGCTGCGATAATCATTTCGCATGCGCTGTGGGATGTGGCGGTGTTTATTTGGTTCCCAATAATGTAAAGTTGTTTAAAAGGCGCGATTGCAGCATTACGCTTGCCTTGAACTCACACCTTTTAAATCAACTTTAATGAATATAAGTTGCTCTTTTGTTTATATGTCATTCTGAACGTAGTGAAGAATCTCTGCATAATAGATATTTCGCTTCGCTCAATATGACAAACTTGGAGTATTTAATTGCTTGAAATTAAAATATGGCAAAGGAAAAATCGGTTTTTCTGTGTAATGACTGTGGCTATGAGTCGCCAAAATGGGCCGGGAAGTGCCCTGCGTGCGGTGCGTGGAACAGTTTTGTTGAGAAGGTGGTGAGGAACGCGCCGGCATCGCGTGTGTCGCTTGCGACAGGCGAGAAGCCCCAGGTGCGTCCCATGCTCATTGATGATGTGGCAACCGACGCGTTGCCACGCATTGACATGCGCGACGGCGAACTGAACCGTGTGCTTGGCGGTGGTCTGGTGCCGGGTTCGCTTGTGCTTCTGGGAGGTGAACCGGGCATTGGAAAATCGACACTGGTATTGCAGACAATCCTCGGGATGCCCGACCGTAAGGTGCTTTATGTATCGGGCGAGGAGAGCGTGCAACAGATAAAATTGCGTGCCGACCGCATTGCCCACGAGCGTGGCAACTGCCACATTGTGTGCGAGACATCACTTGAGACAATTTTCGTGCACATAAAGAATGTCCAGCCCGAGTTGCTTGTCATCGAC
>JAFOCD010000140.1 GCA_017381475.1 Bacteroidaceae bacterium | reverse complement strand
CACCGAAGAAACTGGAGAATCCTCCGCCGCTCATGCCCCATTCAGAGAATAGGTCACCAAACTGCGAGAAGATATCTTCCATGTTCATGCCGCCGCCACCGAAGCCGCTTGCACCACCCATGCCTGCGTGACCAAACTGGTCATATCGTTGGCGTTTTTGTGGGTCGGACAATACTTCGTATGCTTCAGCAGCCTCTTTGAACTTCTCCTCAGCCGCCTTGTCACCTGGGTTCTTGTCAGGGTGATATTGCACCGCTTTCTTGCGGTACGCTTTCTTTATTTCGTCTGCTGTCGCGGTCTTACCCACGCCCAACACCTCGTAATAATCTCTTTTTTCTGCCATATCTTTTTTAGTTCACTTCGTTCACGAAAATGGTTTCACGTTGTTAGCTTCGCACTCTATTGTTCGCAGCTCCGCTGCCACTTTTCGTCGCAGACCACTTTCGCTTTAGCCACTTTCGCAAACATTGTTTGCCACTATACGCCGTTTGTTGGCGTTATTCACCCACAACGACCTTAGAAAATCGAATCACTTTCTCTCCCAAGGTGTAACCCTTTTGTGTGCAGTCAATCACTTTACCTTTCTTGTCTTCGCCTGCAGCAAAGGTGGTGATTGCCTCATGCAAGTCGGTATTGAAATCAGCGTCAGTTGTGTCGATTGCTTTCACATCATTGGCAGCCAAGAAGCCTACGAACTTGCTATAGATGAGTTCAATACCTTGACGCACTGCCTCGATGTCATCTGTTTTCTCCATCGCTACTTTTGCGCGCTCAAAATCATCAACGAGAGGGAGCATATCTTTGAATATACGCTCACCAGCAGTGGTCATGAGGTCGAGTTTCTCTTTGTTGGTACGACGACGGAAGTTATCAAACTCAGCCATTTGGCGCAGTTTCAAGTCTTCCAACTCTGCCACGCGTGCCTCTAGTTCTGCCACTTTGGCTTGCAACTGCTCAGTTTTAGACACTTCTTCGGCAGTTGCCGCTTCAGCGCCATTCACCGCCTCACTGTTGTTAACTGTCTCTACAGTTTCCTTTTCCACCTGATTTTCAACAGGTTGCCCTACATTCTTTTTATTTTTATTCTTCATCATAGTTCAAATTTATTACTCCGTAATACTATTCTTACAATCTCCATGCCACACAAAAAAGACTGCCATTGTGGCAGTCCTTAAAGAATATCCATAATTTCAGATAATGTCTTCACAAAATATGTAGCGGATTGTCCTTCGGGGAGTGGGTCTTGAGATTTTCGAATCCAGATTTGATCAATGCCTGCATTGATAGCACCTTGGATATCCGAGTTCCATGAGTCGCCTATCATCACTACCTCTTCGGCTTGCAAGCCATTCATACGCAAAGCCTCCTCGAAAATGCGTGGATTGGGTTTCTGGCAACCTACTTCCTCGCTCAATACAATATGCGCAAAGCAGTCACGAAGACCGCTCTTGTCAAACTTCTCATACTGCACTTCCACAAAGCCATTGGTCACTACCGTCAGCGGATATTTCTTTGCCAAATAGTGCACCAACTCTTCTGCTCCTTCCAACAACGAGAAACGCGCAGTAGTCATATTCAAAAAATCCTCACTCAACTGCTCTGCAAGAGCAGCAACCCCTTGCCTCTCTCCTTTAGCCTTTAACCTTTCGCCTACCCTACTTCCGTGCATCAAAGGGAAGAAGAAGCGATCAAAACTTAGGTATTCTTTGGTCACT
>JAFOCD010000139.1 GCA_017381475.1 Bacteroidaceae bacterium | reverse complement strand
CACTAATGATATGCGTGTAATGCTCATCATGATTTCGAGCCGTCTTGTGATACTGCGTCAGCTATTTGATTCCAATGACAGCGATGCACGCAGGATGGTGGCACGCGAGGCTTCAAAATTATATATTCCGCTTGCACACAAGCTTGGTTTCTACAAGCTGAAATCGGAGATGGAGGATTTTGCGCTCCGTTATACCGAGAGTGAGATTTATGCTGAACTCAGCCGCAAACTTGAGGAGACGGCAGCATCACGTGAGGACTACATTGCATCTTTCATCAAACCTATTGAACGGCAACTGAAGGCAATGCCTCACTTGAAGTTCCGCATCAAGGGACGTACAAAGTCAATCAACTCGATATGGCAGAAGATGAAGAAACAGCAGAGGCCATTTGAACAGGTCTATGACCTCTTTGCCATAAGAATCATCATTGACAGCGAGCCCCAGAACGAAAAGAGTGAATGTTGGCAGGTATACTCAATAGTTGCCGATATGTACACTCCAAATCCCCACCGTTTGCGCGACTGGCTTTCTGTGCCCAAAAGCAACGGTTACGAGTCTTTGCACACCACAGTGATGGGTCCCGAGGGTCGTTGGGTCGAGGTGCAGATACGTACCGAGCGAATGGACGCCGTTGCCGAGCATGGTTTGGCAGCACACTGGCGTTACAAAGGTATAAAGAGTGAGAAAGGACTGGATAACCTGCTTGCTTCAATCCGTGACACCCTGCAAAACCTTAACGAGGAGAATGCAACAGACAACAAGTTCAAGATGGAACTCTACAAGGACGAGATCTTCATCTTCTCGCCAAAAGGTGACCTTTACCGCCTGTCAAAGGGTGCAACTGTACTCGATTTTGCATTCAGCATACACACCGGGCTGGGATGCCGATGCACGGGAGCATTGGTAAACGGACGAAATGTGCCAATACGCCATGTCCTAAACAATGGCGACCAGGTGGAGATTGTGACCTCTAACAGCCAATCGCCCAAACAGGCATGGCTGAATATTGCCCAGACGGGCCGTGCACGTACCAAGATACGCCAGGCGTTGAAAGATATGGTAACGCGCCAGGCCGACATGGGACGCGAGGCTATTGCACGAAAACTCAAGAACCACAAGATAGAGATTGACGAAGGCATCATGGACCAACTGGTCAGAAAGATGGGTTTCAAACGCCTGAGCGATTTCTACCAGAATGTAGCAGATGGTGTAATTGACATTGCCGAAGTACTCAAGAGATACCAGGCGTTGCTCAACCCCGAAAGCGAGAATAGCGAACCGGTGCGCAGTGCCGGGGATTTCACCTTTGACGCAAAGGGACAGGGCGGTGCCGGCGATGTTCTCATAATTGAAAGGAATCTCAAAGGGGTCGACTACAAGCTGGCAAAATGCTGTTCTCCCATATTCGGTGACGATGTTTTTGGCTTTGTGACCATAAACGGCGGCATTTCAATTCACCGCAAGGACTGCTGCAATGCCAAGGAGCTGCAGGAACGCTACCCATACCGTATAATAGAGGCGCGTTGGACAGATATAGACAACACGGGTGCACTTTACCCTGTCACATTACGCGTTGTTGGCAACGACAACATTGGCGTTGTGACAAACATCACATCTGTGATATCTCAGGAGAAAGATGTCATGATGCGAGGTATAAACATTGAGTCCAATGACACACTTTTCTCGGGAACGCTCACACTGCTTGTTGGAGGCAATGCCAAGCTTAACAAGCTCATAGCAAAAATTGAGGGCGTCAAAGGAGTGAAGCAAGTAAAGAGATGTTAACTGAAAGAAAGAGACAAACAAACAAATAAAAGATACGACAAATGAAAAAGATAGCATTATTGTTACTCTGTCTGTTGCCAGCATTTACTGCAAAGGCCGATGATCCTCAACGCGCAGATATAAAATTCGAGAAGACAACTATAAACCTTGGAAAGTTCGGCGAAGAGGCTCCCATACAAAAGTGCGCTTTTGTATTCACAAACACAGGCAACGCCGACTTGTACATTCACCAGATATTCACAAGCTGCCGTTGCACCGGGAAGGAGTTCCCCACCCACGCAATCAAGCCCGGCGCGAAGGATTCAATCATTGTAATATTCAACGGCGAAAAAAGTGCACCACGCAAGTTCAGGACAAGTATCACGGTCCACAGCAACGCCAAGAACGAGATGACAAAGGTTTATATAAAAGGTGAAATGACTCCAAGAAAAGTGGAGCCACTCCCAATTATCGAGGTTGAGGAGTAATTGTCCACAAGAATTGGAATTAAAAATGACAGCACCGGCGGTGCTGTCATTTTTTTATGTCAACCGTGTTGCCCTCCCGGTTCTGTAATTACTCTTGCTCAAACATATTCATGGCCCTACGCTTTACAGCGTTTGTATCAAGGAGAATTTTGATAAACTCTTTGGCTGCTGTCTTCTGGTATGCACCGGCAAGGCATAGCAGAGAAGCCTCGAGCACATTACCTGGTTCATCGAGCGGTATCGCTTTGAAACGTGGTTTTTCAAAAACTGCCGATACGGAAAGGATTGTTGCATGATGTCCTGAGGCAACCATTTGTAGCAGAATATTGGTTTCGTTAAGTTCAAGACTTGACATGAGTTCCACCCCTGTCATTTCCATGAGCATATCAAGCATTGTACGGGCCTGGAGTCCCTTTGAAGGCAGCAGCAAGGGAGTTTCTTCAAGTTCCTGCAATTTTATCTTGCTGCGCTCGGCCATTGGATGTTCCTTTGAAACCACAAGAGCAAGAGCACTATTGAACAGATGCATTGAATCAATATCCGGGGCTTTGCACAAGGGTTTGTATGACAGCACAAAATCCACCTTTCTCTCTCGCAGAAGTTCAAGCAATTCATCAACGGTCTTATATACGATTTCCAATTTAATACCGGGAAAGGACTTCATGAAATGCATGATACCCTCAGTGAGCACAGTGCTCAGGCTGTATGTAACACCTATTTTCAATGTACCGGTCTTCACATGCTGCAGGTCATAGAGTCGTTGCACACCATCCTCTGCATCCAGTATTGTCTTGCGTGCAAACGGCAGGAACTCCTCGCCAGCCTCTGTAAGCGATATATGCCTGCTGTTACGCAGGAACAATTCAAACCCAAGTTCAAATTCAAGTTGTTTTATCTGCTGTGACAAAGTACTCTGTGTGATATAAAGATGCTTTGCCGCGACCGAAAAATTGAGATACTCGGCACTCTTGACGAAATATTTAAGTTGTCGCAATTCCATTGCCTCTGTTTTTCATATTTACAGCGCGAATATAAGAAATCTGCTCCACATAACAATTATGTGGAGCAGAAATATCTTAATCTGGTTTCTTAATTAGAATCCGATGAAAATCAACATTCCGTAACCGAGTACAAGACCAATCAAACCAATAAGGATACCAACCTTCATCATATCCTTCTGCTGTATGAAACCGGTTGAGTGAGCAATGGCGTTAGGAGGTGTACTGATAGGCAGGATCATTGATACAGAAGATGCGATGGCAATACCTACCAACATTGCCTGTGGGCCACCGAAACCATCGAGCGCGGTGCCAAGACCACCTGCAACCACACCAAGCACCGGAACGAGCAATGATGTTGCTGCCGAGTGAGAGATGAAGTTTGAGAACGCGAAGCAGATGAGACCTGCAAGAATCATAACCATCAATGGTGAGAAGTTGTCGAATGGAACTGAGTTCACAACAATGTTGCTCAAGCTGTTGTAGATTACAACGCCTGTGTCAGGATCAGTAACCTTGTAGTTGAGTGCCACACCGAGTGCGAAACCACCGGCAACCATCCAGAGCACGCTCCAGTTGATTTCCTCGAGGTCACGACGTGTGAGGATACCTGTTGCACAGAATATCGCGATAGGAATCATGGCAACCACATTGGTATCTACCCCCCAGAGGTCTGTACCGAACATCCACATGAAAATTGTCACTGCAAACGCAACGATAACTGCCCATGTTTGATAGTTCCATTTGATATCACCTTCAATCTCAATCTTGATCTGCTTCTGCTTGAATGGGAACATGAAACGCAACAACATCCATGCAATTACAAGAAGGATGATTACGAATGGAGCCATTCTTATTGTCCAGTCTACAAAGCTGATACCCATGCCCTGTGAAGAGAGGTAGTCGAGCGCGATCATGTTAGGAGGTGTACCGATTGGTGTGATCATACCACCAAGGTTAGCACCTACCGGGATTGCAAGGGCAAGAGCAATGCGGCCCTTACCATCTGCAGGAAGCGACTTGAGTACCGGTGTGAGGAACGCAAGCATCATGGCTGCAGTTGCAGTGTTGCTCACGAATGCCGAGAAGATTGCAGTTACAAGGATAAAACCGAGCAACACGACATTTGAGTTTGTTCCGAAAGGCTTCAAAAGCACGCGTGCAAGAGCTACGTCGAGCTTAACCTTTGTCAAACCGATTGCAAGCACGAAACCACCGATGAAGAGCATGATGGTTGGGTTGGCAAAACAGCCCAGAATATCCTTGAATGGAACATATGGAGTAAAGGCCTTTTCTTCCTTTTTAGGATCTGCCTTTTTCTCAGCACTGTAAAGTTTCTGCTGCACTTCGACTCTTTTGAGTTTCTCGCTAACAACATTATACTTATCCAAAGCCTTGTCAAAGTTCTCTTTAACTTTTGTAGTGTCAATGTCTTCTTTGAGATTCAAAGAATTTAAAGCCTCGCAAGCATTGTCAAATTCGCTCTTGGCGAACTCACATTCGAAAGTTGCATTTGTTATATCAGCATCTTCAACAGAGTTCAATTCTTCAAGTTTAATGCATGCAGCATTATATCTCTCTTCAGCATTCATCTTGTTGATGATAGCCAAAGCCTTGCTTTTTTCTACTTTAACAGACTTTAATTCCTTGCTGTATTTGTCGTAGGCTTTGGTCAATGCCTCTGACTTTGTAGTTTTCTCTGTTCTCAAAGTACTGACAGCACTTGTTGAAACAGTCAACAGCATTACGGTTACCACAATCATTGAAGTCACCCATGACGGCAATGTCTCAGTGAGCCACATCAAAGCAGCAAAAACAAACAACGCGATAATGCGCTGGTGAACTACTGTCAAACCGTCGATTCCAAACGACTCAGTATCCATCAATGCAATAATGGCTGTTATTGCAACGATGAAAATCAATTTGATTGCATTGAGAGGAAGTTTCCTCTGTCTCTTGTGGGACTTGTTCTTTTGAATTTTCTCAAGAAGTCTGTATCCCGGGAAATTTTTAAACATATTAAGTTATTATTTAATGAATATTACAATTTCCTAAAATTTGTGCAAAATTACAACCTATAATTCATTTTAGCACCATTTATTTATCATTTTTTACGATAATACCTATCGGAATTAACGAACACGAATAATATTTGCAAAAAAAGCAGGTTAGAACTGAGTGATGTTATCGTTTTTAATATATCTTCGCGAATAAACTTACAAACATACCGAGAAATATGAAAACGATAACAATCCCTAAGATTGCTCCAACCGGCGATTTGGAAAAGATATTTGAAACCTTGCCATAGCACACCATCGATTGCTGCAACTGGCCGGCAGAGTTCCCCTATACCCCTAAAGCCGGTTTCAAGTTATTCCACGACGGCAAACGACTGTACATAAAGTTCTTTGTTACCGAGAATGACATTAAGGCTGCAGTAACCGAGGATCAAGGACGCACATGGACCGACCCGTGCGTTGAGTTCTTTGTATCACCCGAAGGTAATCTTGACTATTACAATTTCGAGTGCACATGCACCGGCAAGTTGCTACTTGCATGGCATCCGGCCGATGCACCCAAAGAACCGGCAAGCAAAGATGTAATCGACAGCGTAGAACGCACTCCATCATTGGGAACAGCACCATTCGATCTGCGCGAAGGTGAACATTCATGGAATGTTGTAGAGATAATTCCAGTGGAGGCATTGTTCCGTAGCAATGTAAAGACATTCGATGGTAAGCGTATGAAAGCCAATTTCTACAAGTGCGGAGACGAACTCCCCACCCCACACTTCCTTTCGTGGAACCCGATAGAATGGAAAGAACCGAGTTTTCACCGCCCCGAGCAATTCGGCGAACTACTTTTTGAATAAGAGAGCGGTATATATACATTCTCAATTTTACTACTAAGAACAAAGAAAGGAACAGCCAGCTGTTCCTTTCTTTGTTCTTAGTATACCAAATTCAAATTACTTGAACTCATCCCAGCTCTTGACCGGCATTGAATTTACGTCAATCTTGCAGAATGAGCGGATGAACGCACTTGCAAGACGGGCATTGGTAATAAGTGGAATATTGTGGTCAATTGCCGCACGACGGATTCTGTAACCGTTTGTAAGCTCGCGCTTGGTATGGTTCTTTGGTATGTTGATGATAAGGTCGAAACGGTGGTCGGCAATCATCTGCATTACGTTGTTCTCGGCACTCTGATCCTCATCGGGCCACATTACAGGTGTTGCTGCGATGCCGTGCTCGTTGAGGAACTTGGCTGTACCTGATGTTGCGAAGAGGTTGTAACCCTTCTGTGCAAGGAGTGCTGCAGGCTCAAGCAAGTCAACCTTTGACTTGGCTGCACCTGATGATACCATGACGTTCTTCTCGGGCACGCTGTAACCTACAGCTATCATTGCGTTGAGAAGCGCCTCCTCGAAGTCGTCGCCAATGCAACCTACCTCACCGGTTGATGACATGTCGACACCCAATACAGGGTCGGCCTGGTGCAGACGGCTGAATGAGAACTGTGATGCCTTGACACCTATGTGGTCAATATCGAAAGCAGACTTGTCGGGTTTGCTGTATGGAGCACCGAGCATGATGCGTGTAGCTGTCTCGATGAAGTTGCGCTTGAGTACCTTTGAAACGAATGGGAACGAGCGTGATGCACGCAAGTTACACTCGATAACCTTAACCTCGTTGTTCTTTGCAAGGAATTGGATGTTGAAAGGTCCTGAGATGTTCAACTCCTTGGCAATGCGACGGCAAATCTTCTTGATGCGACGTGCTGTCTCAAAGTAAATCTTCTGTGCAGGGAACACAAGTGTTGCGTCGCCTGAGTGTACACCGGCAAACTCAACGTGTTCTGAGATAGCATACTCCACTACCTCACCGTTCTGTGCCACAGCATCGAACTCAATCTCCTTGGTATCGGTCATGAACTGTGATACCACAACAGGGAACTCTTTAGATACATCGGCTGCCATCTTAAGGAACTCATGCAACTCCTCCTCGTTGTAGCAGACGTTCATTGCAGCACCTGAAAGCACGTACGAAGGACGCACAAGTACAGGATAGCCAACCTTGTCTACAAACTCCTTCATATCCTCGAGACTTGTGAGTTCCTTCCAAGCTGGCTGGTCAATGCCAAGCTGGTCGAGCATTGCCGAGAATTTGTGACGGTTCTCGGCACGGTCGATTGAGAGTGGAGATGTACCAAGAATGGGCACTGACTGACGGTGAAGCTTCATCGCGAGGTTGTTAGGAATCTGACCACCAACGGAAACGATTACACCACCCGGCTGCTCGAGGTCGATAACGTCGAGTACGCGCTCGAATGACAACTCGTCGAAATAGAGACGGTCGCACATGTCGTAGTCGGTAGATACGGTCTCGGGGTTGTAGTTGATCATGATTGACTTGTAGCCAAGTTTGCGTGCAGTCTGCACTGCATTTACCGAACACCAGTCGAACTCAACCGATGAACCGATGCGGTAAGCGCCCGAACCAAGGACAACAACAGACTTGTCGGTCTTGTAGTAGTTGACATCGTAACCTGTTGTTCCATAGGTCATATAGAGGTAGTTTGTCAACTCGGGGTGCTCAGAGGCTACAGTGTTGATGCGCTTAACAGCAGGAACGATGCCGAGCTCCTTACGGCGTGCGCGGACTGCAAGGTTACCTGTCTCCATGTTCTTCTGCTCCTTGAGAACGAAGCGTGAGATCTGGAAGTCAGAGAAACCGAGTTCCTTAGCCTTGCGGAGTACGTCGGCAGGGAGTTCCTCAAGTGTGTTGTAACCCTCGAGTACGTGCTTATAGTCAACGATATTCTTGAGCTTGCCCAAGAACCATGGATCAATCTTTGTGAGTTCGCTGATGCGCTCTACTGTGTAGCCCTGCTCAAGAGCCGATGCAATAGAGAAGACGCGCATATCTGTTGGGTTGGCAAGCTCCTCGTCGAGGTTGTCGAAGTGTGTGTGCTCGTTACCTACGAAACCGTGCATGCCCTGGCCAATCATACGCAAGCCCTTCTGGATTACCTCCTCGAAGCTGCGGCCGATTGACATGATTTCGCCCACTGACTTCATGCTTGAGCCAATCTGGCGTGACACGCCTGCGAACTTTGTCAAGTCCCAACGTGGAATCTTGCAGATGAGGTAGTCAAGATCGGGAGCCTTGTATGCGCTGTTTGGTGTGCCCATCTCGCCAATCTCGTCGAGTGTGTAGCCAAGAGCAATCTTCGCTGCCACGAAAGCGAGAGGATAACCGGTTGCCTTTGATGCAAGAGCTGATGAACGGCTGAGACGTGCGTTAACCTCGATTACGCGGTAGTCGTTGGTCTCGGCGTTGAATGCATACTGGATGTTACACTCACCCACGATACCCAAATGACGGATAGCCTTTACAGAGATTTCCTGCATGAACTTTACCTGCTCGGGGGTGAGTGAACATGTTGGAGCAACAACGATAGACTCACCGGTGTGGATGCCGAGTGGGTCGAAATTCGCCATGCTTGCTACGGTGAAACAGTGATCGTTGGCATCGCGGATAACCTCGAACTCAATCTCCTTCCAACCTTTGAGCGACTCCTCAACGAGAATCTGGTTAGAGAAGGTGAAAGCACTCTCGGCAAGTTCCTTGAAGCTCTCCTCATCCTTGCAGATACCGCTACCCAAACCACCGAGTGCGTATGCCGAACGAACCATTACAGGGAAACCTATGCGGTGTGCCGCAGCAAGAGCATCCTCCATTGTCTCAACAGCCTGGCTCACAGGAGTCTTCATTGGAATCTCATCGAGTTTCTTCACGAAGAGGTCGCGATCCTCGGTATACATGATAGCCTCTACCGATGTTCCGAGTACCTTAACACCATATTTATCAAGAATACCCTTCTGATAGAGTTCTGTTCCGCAGTTTAGAGCAGTCTGTCCACCGAAAGCAAGCAGAATACCGTCGGGGCGCTCCTTCTTGATAATCTCCTCTACATTGTGGATGTCAACGGGAAGGAAGTATACCTTGTCGGCAATACCCTCCGATGTCTGGATTGTTGCGACATTCGGGTTAATCAGAACTGACAGGATGCCCTCTTCGCGAAGAGCCTTCAATGCTTGCGAACCCGAGTAGTCGAACTCTCCGGCCTGGCCAATGCGCAACGCACCCGAGCCAAGCAATAACACCTTTTTCAATTTCTCTTTCATAGCTTATATATAATTTTATTATTTACTTTTTCAGATAAGTCTCGTAGTGGTATATGAACGCCTCGTTCACAAGACGGTTACCACCGGGTGTAGGATAATTTCCGCTGAAGTACCAGTCGCCAAGATGATTCGGACAAGCCGAATGCAGGCCTTCAAGGCTCTGGAACACGAGTTCCAGCTCAGCTTTCAGGTCAACAGGTTTCAACAGGTCGGCAATCTTGCGCGAAATCTCATCGGCAGTGAACGGATGATATATTGCGCGTGTGCAGTTTACCTGCTCGGCATCGGGTTTCTTCAACTCCTCGATACATGCACGGTATGTCTCCTCAATGAGCGACTGCTTGCCGTTCTCGTAAAGCAGTTCAAGAGCTGCCTTGAATGCAACGAAGTGGTCGAACTTCTCCATGTCGATACCATAGTAATCCGGGTAACGGATTTGTGGGCTTGAAGAGACAACCACAATCTTCTTTGGCTCCAGACGATCGAGGATGTTAAGGATATTCTGCTTCAATGTAGTTCCACGAACAATACTGTCATCTATCACAACAAGATTGTCAACCTTTGGCTTGATTGTATTGTATGTGATGTCATATACATAAGAAGCAAGGTCGTTGCGTTTGTCGGTTGTAGAGATGAATGTACGCATCTTGATATCCTTGTTCGCAACCTTCTCCTGACGCACCTTCTTTGTGACAATTGCATTGAGTTCCTCCTGGCTAAACTGCTTGCCGGAGTTTATCTCCCTTACCTTCCACTCATCGAGATACTCCTGCATACCCTCTACCATACCATAGAATGCCATTTCGGCAGTATTTGGAATGAAAGAGAACACAGTGTTGTCCAAATCGTAGTTTATAGCTTTGAGAATCTGTTCCTTGAGGTTCGAACCCAAGAGTTTTCTCTCCTTATATATATCGCCATCGTTGCCGCGGCTGAAATAGATTCTCTCGAACGAACATGGCAGGAATGCCTTTTGCGGTGTTATCTGCTCAACGCGCAACTCGCCACGCTTGTTGACGATGAGAGCCTCACCCGGTTTCATTTCAATAACTTCCTCGGCCTT
>JAFOCD010000138.1 GCA_017381475.1 Bacteroidaceae bacterium | reverse complement strand
TGGGCAACCAGATTGAGGGTGACGTTCAGCCCGGCGCAAAAGTTGTTGTTGTTGAAGACCTTGTATCAACAGGTATGAGCAGTTTGAAAGCTGTTGACGCACTGCGTGCAGCCGGTGTCGAGGTTGTGGGCATGGTAGCATCATTCACATACGGCTTCGGCGTTGCCGCAGAGGCATTCGAGAATGCAGGTGTCAAGCTCATCACACTCACCAACTACGAGGCTGTCGTTGAGGCTGCCAAGGAGACAAATTACATCTCAGAGGAGGTTATGCCGACACTCAAGGAGTGGCGTGCAAACCCATCGGAGTGGAGAAACGACTTGAAGTAATCAGTTATGAGTCAATACGAAAGCAGCGTAAAGAACATACCTTTTCCACAGGCAAGGGTCTATTCCAAGCTCGAGGACCTGAACAATCTCGAAGGCCTCAAGAACAGACTCCCCGAGGACAAGGTCAAGGATCTTACATATAGCCGCGACGAGGCAACTGTCAATGTTCCTCCAATGGGCAATGTAACTATCAGGGTTGTGGAACGTGAGGAGCCCAAGTGCATCAAGCTTGAAGCTGTTGGTTCACCCATCCCCGTGAACATGTGGATACAGATTATCCCAGACGGCGAGGAGGCATCAAAGATGCGCGTTGTGGCAAAGGCCGAAGTTAACTTCATGTTACGCGCCATGATCGACAAGCCATTGAAGAACGGCGTTGAGAAGATTGCCGAGGCATTGTCGCTCATAACATATTGATTCAGCAAATATTTTAAATCCAAAACAGGGTGTTCCGGAGCCGGTGCGTTACAGACAGCACCCCGGAACACCATTTATGCAATATAAGAGAATGGCAAAGAAACTTTGGGAAAAGAACATTGATGTAAACCCCGAGATTGAGCGTTTCACCGTGGGACGCGACAGGGAACTTGATCTTTTGCTGGCGCGCTATGATGTGCTTGGTTCAATCGCGCACAGCACAATGCTCGAAAGCATTGGGATGCTCACAAAGGAGGAGATGGAGAGCCTGCACGGCGAACTGCGCAACATATACGCCACCATAGAAAAGGGTGAGTTTGTCATTGAAGAAGGCGTGGAGGATGTACACTCACAGGTGGAATTGATGCTCACACGCCGTTTGGGCGATACCGGCAAGAAGATACATAGCGGACGCTCACGCAACGACCAGGTACTTGTCGACCTTAAATTGTTTACCCGCCATGAGTTGCAAGAAGTATGCACAGCTGTGAAAGGCCTCTTTGACGCACTCATTGAGCAGAGCGAGAAGCACAAGGATGTGCTCATGCCCGGCTACACCCACCTGCAGGTGGCAATGCCATCATCGTTCGGGCTTTGGTTCGGTGCATATGCCGAAGGCCTTGCCGACGACATGCTCTTCCTTCAGGCAGCATACCGCATGTGTAACCGCAACCCTCTTGGCTCGGCTGCCGGCTACGGCTCATCGTTTCCACTTAACCGCACAATGACAACCGAGTTGCTCGGTTTTGACTCAATGAACTACAATGTAGTGTATGCACAGATGGGACGCGGAAAGAGCGAGAGGAATGTTGCCTTTGCCCTGGCAAGCGTTGCCGGCACACTCGCGAAGCTGGCTTTCGATGCGTGCATGTTCAACTCACAGAATTTCGGATTCGTGAAACTCCCAACCGAGTGCACCACAGGAAGCAGCATCATGCCACACAAGAAGAACCCCGATGTCTTCGAGATCATGCGTGCAAAGTGCAACCGCCTGCAGACATTGCCAATGGACATTGCAATGATTATGAACAACTTGCCAAGCGGATACTTCCGCGACCTGCAGGTCATCAAGGAACTGTTCCTGCCTGCGTTCAACGAAATCAAGGACTGCATTGCTATGGCAACATACATCATTGAGCGCATAGAGGTAAACAAGGAAATCCTTGCCGATAGCCGCTACGATGCAATGTTCAGCGTTGAGGAGGTGAACCGCCTTGCCACAGAGGGCATGCCGTTCCGCGATGCGTACAAGAAGGTGGGCCTCGACATCGAAGCCGGCACATTCACCCCTAACAAAAATGTGCACCACACCCACGAAGGCAGCATCGGCAACCCCTGCAACAAGGAGATTGCCGCACTCATGGAGAACATCTACGCCTCAATGGACTTTGAGAAAACCGTCAATGCCGAACAGAACCTGCTTGGCCGATAAAAAAGGTTAAACCGCCCGGGAGGGAAGCAATAACAGCCACACCCGGGCGTTTAAATTATAAAAACATCTTGATGAAAAAGTTCATCCGCTTTACATTGTTGTTTACCGTCATTCTTGCCTTTGCCGGTTGCGAAGTCGAGAGTTCCTACTCGAGCTACCGCGCCAAAATAGTATTTGACGGGAGCATCTACCCATACAACCATGCACGCAGTTTCGGGCAGTTCATCTGCATAAAGCAAGGAGCAAACATAGGCCAATACAAGGTAACCGATGCAATGGGCAAGACACAGACAGTCAACATCCCCGAAATTTATCTGCAACAGAGCCGCTTCTATTACGGACTTGGCGGACTCATCATAGGCACACCATCAATGGGCGACGGAACCATCTGGGCATACGACTGGGCCTGCCCCAGTTGCGACCTAGCACGCTACCGTGTAGAAATTGACTACACAATGGGGCACGCCACATGCCCACGCTGTGCCACAAAGTTCGACCTCAACAGCGGCGGAATAGCCATTGAAGGAGAATCGCGCCCACTCTGGCGCTACCGTGTGTTCGACAACGGCTCCGAGGTCATCATACAAAATTAAAGGCAACACAGCGAAATATCAAAGCAAGCTTTGTATATCTCGCCCGTTTATTATATCTTTGCACCCGTTGTGGGAAACCACAACAACAAATAAGGTCGCTCGAATGGTGGAATCGGTAGACACGAAGGACTTAAAATCCTTTGGCATTTAAACGCCGTGCGGGTTCAAGTCCCGCTTCGAGTACTGAATTTTATTATAGATAATCCCTTGCAAGTTAAACTTGCAAGGGATTGTTGTGTTTATGTAAGGCAAAGCAAGCGTTCAACAGTTGTTATTAAAAGTAATTCTTTACCGCAAATTCGTACTGTTCAATAAATATTTGCTTGAATGCAGCTATATTGTTCTGCTCATAGAACATCAACATCGCCTTCTTGTAGTCAATAGAATCTACTGTGCGGAAAGATATAGGGCAATATCCCCACGCCATAAGAATAGCATTACTACTGATTCTTGCTGTTCGCTTGTTGCCATCGGTAAATGGTTGTATGTACGATAACAGCACCAATGCAAGCATAGCCTTCTCAAAAACATCTTCCTTAGCATTGATTAATCGACAAGTATCCTCCAACGCTTCACGTATCTGGAATTCATTGTCAAGAGGACGATAATTTGTACCTGTTATACCCACACGCCTTTTACGGAGACCACTACCAACGCCCAACTCTTTTGTCAAAATGCTATGAATATCCTCAATCCGTCTCACAGATACTTCTTTAAGATAATCGGGACAATCAAGGATGAAATCCAAAGCATCTTTATGATTCAACAGCATCACGGCCTCGTCTTTGGTTTTTCCTTGAGCTGTTTCTTTCTCTTTTAGCAATCGTTCTGTTTCAAGAAGAGAGTATGTGTTGCCCTCAATCTGCGATGATTTCCAAGACAAATCTACTCCCAAGCGCTCCATCTCCTTGCGATACTCAACATCAGACAAGGTACTCATATTTGCCATAAAGTTCTTGTGAGCAGCGTCAAGCCTTGCTTTTTCCTCTGCTGTAAATAGAGTAACATTCGGCAATATCTCACATATCAGTTGGAAATTAAATGACTCTTGCACCAAGCGTTCATCTACATCGTTCACGAAATATGTATCAATGTCCAATGGCATCATTAAGTGCGCCTGAGCAGACAAGGAATATCGAGTTGCTTTTCCCTTACCTTCTACGACGATATCGCCTTTTTGCACACACTCTGCAATTATTCGCTTCAATGTCCTTTCGTTTGGAGCATTTGTCAAAGCCTCTGCAATTTCCACCCGACTTGACGAAGGGTTATAATGCAAAAACTGTAATATTTCCACCTGAGTTGTCATAATATTCAACATTTATTCGGGACAAAAATAGTGTTATTTCTTCAATTTACGGGACAAATCAACTAAAATTTGTCCCGAATTGGAGATTTGCAATATCTTATTTATTGTGGGCACAAGGTTGTTGCCAAGAATTTCGCTTCATCGGGCGAAGCATAACCGTTTGCGAATACGCGG
Organism: Bacteroidaceae bacterium; assembly: GCA_017381475.1. Taxonomy (GTDB): domain Bacteria; phylum Bacteroidota; class Bacteroidia; order Bacteroidales; family Bacteroidaceae; genus HGM04593. Next base: position 2,362 of record JAFOCD010000138.1, on the reverse strand, counting down.
CAAGTATATAAAGCAATCTATCCATAGAGCCACTGTCAAGTTGCAAGACTATTCTGCAACTTGATTTGTAAATTCACCTATATTGAGGAAGCAGAAACAGTATATAAAAACAAAAAGTGCACCATTAGAAAAGTGGAAAAAATACGGAACGGACTATAGTGATAATCTTATTACGCGTAGTATAAGCTACGACAACAGAGGAAATGAGAAGCGAGGTTGGAAGCCTATAGAGAGTCAAGGAATAGAATGGAGTTGGGATTTACGCAAAGGTTATATTAAAGTTTATTATAATGGCAGCGAGAGATATATAATTGATATAAACAATGGAAAAATGTATGGATCTTGAGGAGCATATCTTGATAAACGCGATGGTTTTTCATACAGTTTCTCTAAATAATTCACTTTATTCTTTTAGATTAAACAGAGCTATAAATATCCGCCGGCAAGATGATAAAACAAGATTATTTTGAAATGGAATCAAATCGAGTTGTATAGATTTCAACAGGGCTTATTTACCGCACAATTCTACATAAACAAATCCTTCTTACACTGACATATATAAATAGACATCCGCAGGGAGACCCTGTGGATGTCTATTTTGTTAAGGAAATGAATAAAAAGAATTTACTTTTCAGTCATTTACTCCATTTACTTGTTGAACTTCTTTACACCGTCCTGAATGTAAACCTGACCAACGGGTGCGCCCTGAACGCGGCGGCCGTTGAGGTCATAGATTGCGCCATTCTTTACATTACTGGCGATAACAGGAGCAATTGCAGTCTCTGTTGTGAAGTCAATTTCAACAATATCGTCCTTAGCACATGGGATTGTTACAATACCGTGCTCGTCAACTGTCACGCCAACCTCCTTACCGCTAACAGTAATCTTGGCCTTTGCAATCTCCATAGCACCTACCTTGCAACGAACCTTGAGCTCTGCACCAGCATTGCTTGTGATAGTTGCCTTCTGGCACTTGCCATCCAACCAGTTGAAGTCAACGGTGAAGTTACCCATAGCCTTCATACCTGTTACAGTACCCTGCTTCTTCCAAACTGCAGGCATTGCAGGGAGGATGTTGACATAACCGTGTGCACTCTGCAAAAGCATCTCGGCCATACCTGAACATACACCGAAGTTACCGTCAATCTGGAATGGAGCGTGAGAGTCGAAGAGGTTGTAGTAGATACCACCCTGACCCTGGTCTGTTCCGTATGTTGTTGAGTGCTTCAAAGCGTTCTTGATGATGATGTGAGCGTGGTCACCGTCCTGTGCACGAGCCCAGAGGTTAACCTTCCAACCCATTGACCAACCTGTAGCGGCATCACCACGGTGCTTGAGGGCGTTCACTGCAGGAACGAAGTATTCGCTCTCTGGAGTAATCTGATCCATTGGGAACAATGCCATCAAGTGTGAGATGTGGCGGTGGCCTCTCTCACCAACTGAATATGGAGAGTACTTCCACTCGCGGAGCAATACATCACCTGTCTTCACACCATTGAAAGGATTACCCCATTTGCCATCGTAAACCTCGGTGTGCAAGCCATTATCGGTCTTCTCAAGGTAGAGGGCAAGCTTATCAAGGTCGGCCTGTGAAAGACCCAACTCGTTTGCACCAAGAATCTCGATAGCCTCGTTCAAGTTCTGGAACAGGTAGCTGATCATCTGCTGTGCGTGAGCTGTACCGTCCTCCTTCTCATTACCGTGCTGCTCGGCACTGAACTCATCGGGAGCTACATATGTATCGTCATATACTCGACGGTCCTTGATTAGACGGTGGAACCAGAACTCGGCGCAATCCCACATTACAGGGAATGCCTTCTTGAGGAACTCCTTGTCCTGTGTATAACGCCAGTGCATCCACAAGTGGCTTGTGTACCATACGTTTGCAACGAGGTAGTTGCTACCCCATGTACTCATACTGTTGTAGAGTGAAGACTCTGTGAGTACGCTCCAGCCATAGCCACCGTTATACTGCTGACCTACCTTCTTCCAACCCTCGCTCTGTGCACCACGGATGATGAAGTTCACGAATGGCTTGTGGAGATCGCTGAGGTTAGTGATTTCTGTTGGCCAGTAGTTCATCTGGATGTTGATGTTTGTGTGGATGTCAGAGTTCCAAGGAGAATCGGCACCACGGTCGTTCCAGATACCCTGGAGAGTGTTAGGAGCCGCGATAGGCTTGCGGTTTGAGCTGATAGCCAAGTAGCGGCCATAGTGGAAATACAACTGCTCGAGGAACAGGTGGTCGTTCTTTGTGCTGTTTGCGTTAGCGTTGTTTGGATAGTATGTGTCAACCAATGTCTTTGTGTCAACAGTTGGAGTTGCAAGACCAAGGTCGAATGTCATGCGCTTGGTGATTGCT
>JAFOCD010000137.1 GCA_017381475.1 Bacteroidaceae bacterium | reverse complement strand
GGCTCCTTAACCTTTACAATCATCTCGGCAATGGCGTAGACATCCTCAATCGTGGGTAGAATCTTTGCACCCGCCGCAATGTACGCATCATCATTGAAACCGCTGTTAATACCTGCTGTAGCCTGTACATAGACAGTGTGACCATGCTTTGTCATCTCCTGAACACCCGCCGGGGTCATACCCACACGGTTCTCATTGTTCTTGATTTCCTTTGGAACACCGATAATCATAGTCGTAAAGTTTAGAAATTCGACAATTGATATTTTCGTGAGTGAAAGTACATATTAAACAATTAAAAACAAATATTTGAGTATTAAATTTTCTAAATGGGGGTTGTGACATATTCCAATGTAGAGATTCCTCGTCGCTCCGCTCTGTCGGAATAACAAAGACTTAGATAACAATAATGGCTGACCATGGTCAGCCATTATTGTTAGTTTTCCATATCACCTGGTTTTGTAGAACATCTTCACCGGTCTATAGCAGAATTTATCGTGCTTTTCGAGCACCTCACCGCTGTCGGTGTCAATGAGCCATACGCTGCCGTTAAGGCCCTGTTTCTGCGGGTCGTAGAATGAGACATATGTCACCTTGTGATCTTCGCTCATCTCAAAGCCAGTAATCTGTGCTGTGGCGCTGCCAACGGTGAGCAATACCGGAGCTTTGGGCAAATCGGAAATATTAGATGTGTAGTTCCAGCGGCGCACCTTGTTGCCGTCGGCAAAGAACATGGTATAGTATGTTTTGTTGGCAATACAGGGGGTTGAAATCTTTATAGGGTTGTTCATCATTGTTGTCAGCTGCTGGTTGGCAACATGGAACACCGATGCCTGGTTTACATAGTCATAGCCCCAGAAATCGGTATAAAGTACCTCGGTGCGGGTTGAAACGCCCGGTGTGCCTGCAAGCTTCGACATGGCAAGGAACTCCTGGTGACCGACGAGAGTTTTCTGGCTCTGGGTCATCCTTATCTTTACCATTGTAATGAGCTCTCTGTTTGCAAAGTGGTTTTTTGTCGCATAGAGCGAGTCGCTGAGCAACAGGCTGTAGGGCTCGCCGCAGTAATATGGACCGTAGCCGTTGTAGATGAGGCTCATGCCCTTGTTGTCATTGTCAAAGAGAAGGATATCATAGTATCCGCCGTTTACATCGACAATGCAGCTCTGCGCGTATGAGTATTTATGTTTCAAAGGCTCAGATACCACGCCCTCGGTCACAGAGAAGTCATAGACCTTGCCGTTCTCGCAAATGATGGGATAGACTGAACCGATGGGGCTCACCGATGGCACACCAAGTATCGTCGGCTTGAAGTCGTCATACTCGGGGACGGTAAACATGTTCTCTATTACCATTGTCTTCTCGTTGAGATAATAGATGGTGGGATCGTCGTTCCTCTCACCACCACCCTGACAGGCAATGATAAGACGGCCACCGCTCTGTACCACATCAACGGCACCTGCAGCAAAAGCCTCATCGGGGTTATTGCGGGCAAAGCAGTCGTAGGCGGTAAACTTAGCTGTATCGCCCTCAGTCATCGGTTCCTGCATGAAAGAAAGCATTGATTTGCCGTCATTGTCGCGGCTGAGCATTGTTATTCCATACTCATAATCGGAATTCACATAGAGCACAAAGGGGAAGAATGCCTTGCCGTCCTCGTTCTCCACAATGAGGCGACAGTTGAACTTGCCCAAATCGTTGCCCACATACTCGAACACCTCGTCGTGCGAATAGAGTTGGAGGTCAATCTCCCAGGTGTATGAGAGTGGCTTGTCAACATTCTCCTGTGAGATGACAGGCTTGATGACAAGTGTATCGAACTTGTATATATTGTAAACAGAGTCTATTCCCTGCTCTATTGTAATATTTGAGAGCGGTTTGTCGGCCGGGGTCGACTTGTCCTCGAAACAGGCCACAAACAACGGAAGAGCCACCAGCAGCAGAAGCCATTTGATTTTTTTCATATCCTGTAATCTTTAATGTTACACACTCTTTGGGTCGGGGAAATCGAATGGGAAATCGGGGAACTCCGACAGAATGTAATCCCTGTTGGCAGGGTCATTGAAATAGTTGTACATTGGAGTGTATATGTACTTGATGAACACTGTGCGATACTGGTAAGGGTCGCCGAATTCAATATGCTCGAGGTTCTCGCCATAGAGTTTTACCATTGCCTTGTAGGTCTCAGGCTGGATATCCTTGACTGCGTGGAAATACTCCACCATCTTTATGAACTTGAGCGGATGCCACTCGCCAAGGTATTTCTTCTGCCACACCTTCTCGCCATGGGCATTGTACCATTCGGGCTGGTTCACAGAGTTGTCGAAACGGAACACACGTACCTGGTGCAGTGAATCGAGCGTTGGGGTAAAACAATCGTTCTGCGCCAGTCTTATACATAGCTTATAGTGTATATAGCCTGTAGCGTATGTACCCTCGAGCTTGTCGCGGTAGATTGTGACAGGTATATATCCCACAATTGAATCGGGCAATACGCATGCCTCGCCAATGGTAAAGTGCACACCCTCCTCGGCAAATGTAGAATCGGCATCAATGTAATAACCGATGGGACGTTTTTCACTGCTCACGCTACCCAGAACCTGCACCGGGATGTTATAGGTGTGGGTCTTGACCTCGACAGGAGTCACACTGAACGAGTAGTTGAGCGTGTCCTTGGTAAAATATATACCGGAGTTCGAGAGGTCGAACCTCATGTAGTTCTCGTCCTCGCATGAGGCAAGGAGTGCCGCAAGAGGCAACACCGCCGCCAACATTGTACGCTTTATAATAGTTCTTATCTTCATTCTGTTTCTTAATTATGGTTTTAACCTTTAGCCTCGTTTAGTTGCGGTTTTCTTTCTCGGCATCGGGGAGAGGTATTGCATAGATACCAGCCGATGGCTCATAGGTTGTCTTTCCGTCGTGTGAAAGGATGGGGAGGTTCTGACGCTTCATATTGAAGTAGGTCTGTCCTTCGCCTATCATCTCCTTGTAACGCTCATCATTTATGAGTTCCACTGTGAGCGGTTTGCCGGTGAGCGGTTCAAGTCCACGATGTACACGCACTGTGTTGTAGAGCTCCAACGCATGGTTATAGTCACTCTCGAGCAGAGCCTCGGCAGCTATGTAATACATCTCGGGGATGCGTATCATGTTTATTCCCAGGATGAGGTCGGCCGGGCGGTTCGATGCGTTGTTGTTCAGTTCATAGATATCGGTAAACTTGCTCAAACGGTATTTTGTGCCGCTGCCTGTTCCAGACTCGGAGAAATAGGCCATGGTGCGGTAATCGGAACCGGCCGCGTCTTTCTCGTAGAGTGACATGAAATCACTGCGTAGGTCGAGCGAGTAGTACGATGTCATCTGCTGCAACTTGGCGTTCACATTGGCATAGAAGCCAGCATAGTAGATACCGAAGATTGTCTCTTTCTTCGAGAGCACACCGGCAAGGTCGTTGACAACCTCGGTCTTCTCCTTGAGAGTATATTTGCCATCGTTTATAACCAGAAGCGCATAGTGCGCGGCATTCTCCTTATCGCCCATTGTAAGGTAAACGCGTGCAAGGGTCGCCTGCACGGCGCGCAGGTTGAAGTGTATCTGGCGGTCGAGCATGAAGTTGCTGTCGCCCTCGTGGCTATCCTCATCGGCAAGCAACAGTTCGGCCTCGTGAAGGTCATTGAGGATATGCTCATAGTTCTTCTCAAGACTCTCGAAATCGGGGGTAATCAATGAGAAATCGGTAGCATAAGGAATGCCGTCTGCAGCAGGATTTACGGTGTACTGCGGAGCAAAAAGGCGCACAAGGTCGAAGTGCATGAATGCGCGCAAGCCCAAAGCCTCGCCACGGTAAACGGTATATGGATAGGAAGTAGCATCCTTAACCAGCGGAGCATCGAGAATGCTGTTCACATTGGAGATATTCTTGTACATCGCAGTCCAGGCACCATCGAAAACGCCTTTCACCGACGAATGTGCCCAATCATATTCACTCATGGCTGTAACGCCTGTGCTTCCGTTGCACCACATTGTCTGCGAGAGAATCTCGAGTGTAGAGAAATAGAGTTCCTGGCCATAGAGCGACTGGGTACGCATCTGGGAATAGACACCGTACATGGCATCCTCAATACCCTGCTGTGTACTCAAAAGTTCGTCGCGCTTTGCCTGTCCGTCGGGGGTGATGTTCAGGAAGCCCTCGCACGATGTTGTCGTGAGCAACGCCACAGACATCAATATATATATTATCTTTTTCATAATTGGCACAATGTTTAGAGTGTTACATTAAGATAGAACTCGAATCCCTGGCTGTAGAGGTAGTCGGTACCGCGCTCAATCTTCACGGTAGAGAGGCGCAGGATGTCGGTAAAGTTAATTCCGGCACGCAGGTTGCGCAACTTCATACGCTTGCACAGTTTGTCGCTGAACTCATAGCTGAGGTTGAGCGAGCCAAGCGAAAGGGTATGCTCCTTCTCGGCAAAACGGTCGGTCTGCTCGGGGCGCGATGTATCGGCAATATCCTTGTAGAGCGCATGGTCGCCCGGCTGTTTCCAACGGTCGTCAAAGACACGCTGGTCGGCATTGCGCATTGGGTCGGCACCCTCGACCTTTGTGGCACGTGTGGTATTATATACCCAAGCACCGGTGCGGAAGTTGAGCAATGCATAGACGCTAAAACCTTTC
>JAFOCD010000136.1 GCA_017381475.1 Bacteroidaceae bacterium | reverse complement strand
CTCCTCCCCTGTGGAGGGGAGGTGGTCGAAGACCGGAGGGGAGAGTAAGGGGTATTGCTCCAAAGGTCAATGAACAAAGAGATAAATAATTAAAAACCAATAATATGAAAAAGAACTTTTTTCTGACATTAGTGCTGGCGCTTGTGGCACTGTTCTCAACCCAGACAGTTACAGCGCAGGCTCCGGTAGACAGCCCTGAACAGGCAATCACCGGATTGCTTAACCGTATTGGTGGCAATGGCGCAGCCGGCAAGTTCGAGATTGTGATTGATGCAAGCCTCGCCGAGAATGGCAAGGATGTGTTCATTATCACATCGCAGAATGGCAAGCCCTGCATCAAGGGTAACACACAGTTGTCGGTGGCAACAGGTATCAACTGGTACTTGAACCACCATGCACACATCAACCTCACTTGGAACAACCTCACAACCGACCTTGTGAATGCTACACTGCCTGTTCCTGGAAGCGAGGAAAAGCATGTTTGTAACACAACCTACCGTTACGATTTCAACACCTGTACATTCTCCTACTCAATGGCGTTCTGGACATGGGAGCGTTGGCAGCAGGAGATTGACTGGATGGCTCTGCACGGTATCAACGCTCCGTTGAACCTTGTGGGCTTGGATGTCGTTACACGCAAGTTCCTGCGCGAACTTGGCGTTAGCGAGAATGATATCAACGCCTACATTGCAGGCCCAGGCTTCATTGCGTGGTTTGCGATGAACAACCTCGAGGGTTGGGGTGGTACAATCAACTCGTCAAGCACCGGTGTCAATATGAACGGTAACCCCGACTGGTGGTACACCCGTCAGGAGCAGCTCTGCCGCAATATGCTCCAGCGTATGCGTGAGCTTGGTATGCAGCCTGTTATCCCGGGCTTCAGCGGTCAGGTTCCCAACTGCATAGTTAATTACTCAATCAACGGCTTTAGCAGTGGCGATGTTGTGAACAACGGTACTTGGGCCGGCGGTTACACACGCCCTGACATCCTGAAGCCAAACACAACAAGCTATCAGACTTTTGCAACTGTTTACTACAAGCACCTGCACGAGGTGATGGGTGTGTCTGAACTCTACAGCATCGACCCATTCCACGAGGGCTCACTCCCCAGCGGTGTAACCAACGCTACTTGCTACCCCAACATTATGGCAGAGCTTGACAAGCATTTCGGTAATGTTGAGCAGAGTGTAAAGGATACATATAAAGTAACAAAATCTCCAAGCTGGATTATCCAGTACTGGCAGGGTGTGCCACAGAGTGGTGCGTTCACAGCAATGAAGAACGCGGGTTACACAAACCGTTTTATCGGTCTTGACCTTTTTGCCGACAATATCTATGCCGACAACGCTGCAAAGTGGAGAACAAACTACTACGACACTTGTCCATACATCTACTGTATGCTCCATAACTTCGGTGGCCGCAGTGGTCTGCACGGTCGCTTGGAGACAACAATGGACGGTTACTTCCAGGCTCTTGCAAAGAACAACAACTGCCAGGGTATCGGTGCAACCCCAGAGGGTACAGAGACCAACCCTATCCTCTATGATATGCTCTTTGAGCTTCCGTGGATGAGTAGTAACCCAGGCGCTGATGCGTGGTTGGCCGAGTATGCTCACTCACGCTACGGTGTCGATTCAAAGACGGCTCCTGCAGCACTTGAGGCTTTGAAGAACCTCAAGAAGTCTGTTTGGGATTGTAAGGTGAACCAGCAGGGTACATCGGAGGCTGTAATCCTTGCTCGTCCAAACTGGACAATTAACAGCGTTTCGTCCTGGAGTACTGCGGCTATCTACTGGGATACACAGGATGTGCTCCTTGCTGCCGACCAGTTGTATTCTGTAAAGGATCTTGTAACTGCAAATGGCGGACAGGACGGTATCGCAAACTATAACTATGACTTTATTGATGTAGTCCGTCAGGCAATGGTGGACTATGCAGCACAGTTGCTGCCGCTCATCAACGCTGCTCACAACAGCGGTAATAATGCCGAGTATACACGTCTCTATCAGCTCTATCTGCAGTTGATGCTCGACCTTGATACTATGCTATCATACGACGAGAACTTCAAACTCGAGCGTTGGACAAGCCTAGCGCGCAACATTGCCGACGAGGTTGAGGGTACAACAGAGAATGACCGCAACTGGCTTGAGTGGAACGCGCGTACACAGGTGACTGTGTGGTCAAAGGGTAACACCGACCTTCACGACTACTCTAACCGTTGTTGGGCAGGCCTTATCAAGGACTTCCACTACAAGCGCTGGAAGCAGTTCTTTGAGAACAACGGCAATGCTTTCAGTGGCGGCTGGTACAGCGGTTTCGAGTATCCCTGGACTGTTGACTTCAACGAGACATATAACCTTGCGGGCGACTACTCAAAGGTGGTTATCCCAACAGATATGACTGCTACTGAAAAGGCTGCTGAGACATTCGGCAACTACTTCGGTCGCATAAAGGGTGCTACCAAGAACTACATCTTCCCAATGGGTGTTGCAACAAACGCAACAAAGAGCGACGTTATCCCCGAGGTCTATCGTGGCCAGGAGGTAGAGCTTCCTCTCATCATTGGCAAGAACGTAACAATCTCAAGCGTTTGGGTTGACCTTAACGCCGACGGCAATGCTGGCAATGGTGAGACACTCACAGCAAACGGCAACAACGTGACAATCCCTGCCGATGCAGCTATTGGCAAGACAACTGCCAAGGTAACATATAGCGACGGCACTATAATCACATTCAACCTCGCGCTCATTGAGGATATTACAACAGCGCGTACCGTAACGGCTGTTGCAGGTGCGAACGGTTCGGTTGCCATCGAGGGTACAAACGAGCTCTCAATCACAACAACCGAGGCTGTGAAGATGACAGCTACAGCAAACACCGGTTACAACTTCGAGAACTGGACAAAGGACGGTGAGGTTGTAAGCAACGACAACCCATTTATCTACTACGGTAAGGAGGCTGCTGAGTTTACCGCGAACTTCATCCAGGACAAATGGGGTGTGCCAACAGAGGACAAGAGCGACTGGGGCGATGCAACAGTAAAGACATCATTCGTTAACGAACTTACTTTCGCTTATTATAACCGTGCCCCCGAGACTATCTACGAGGCATCTGTTGCCCCCGATAATCTCTTCAATACCATACCACAGATTATAAATGTACCACAGGGTGCAAGTTTTGATGTTACCTGGAGCGACAACGGCGACAACGGTCTCCAATTCTGCTGCCTCAGTGCGTATATCGATTTGAATGCCGATGGTGACTTCACCGACGAGGGCGAACTCTTGAAGGTTGCCGGTACAAAGGGCGCGAAGAACACTGCTGCCTGCGAGGGTAAAATCAATGTTATTCTGCCTTACGATGCTCCTTTGGGTATCACTCACATGCGTCTGCGTTTCGACGGTGCTTGGAAGGATGCCGGCTACGATGCAGCAACAAAATCTTACGATGCAAAGGCACAGCTCAACCGTATGTGCTACGAGATTGTCATCAATGTAACCGAAAAGAGCGACAAGGCTGCTACAATCAATGTAGAGACCAACAGCGCCGATTGGGGTACTGTTGAGGTGTGGACCGATGAGACACCCGACGGCTCAACAGGCACCCAGTGGGTTGTAAGTGCGAATATCCCAATGTACTTGCGTGCTACAAAGGCAAGCGAGGATGTTGAGTTCCTCGGCTGGTACGACCAGTATGGCCGTTTGGTAACAGAGAACCTCGAGCACACAATGTATGCCCGTGAGGATGCTACCTACACAGCCCGTTTCCGCAAGTTCTTGGAAATCGACGGCTGGCAGATAGAGTACCGCACAGAGCCGGGCAAGGATGTTGTAACAACAAAGCTTGCCAACGGCGTAAAACCCGAGGCCGGCAAAAAGTATTATATCTATGCACCTACACGCCCTACAAATGACGGCGAGTATGTGAACCGTTACCTCTACAACAACAGCGGTACGCTCACATTGAGCACAACAGAATCGACTGCTGCAAGTTATCTGTGGCTCTGCAGCGTTGAGGATGGTAAATATGTATTCCAGAATGTTGCTGACCCGACAAAGTTCCTCAAGCACAAAGGCTTGGCAAGTGCGCCTTATGGTTTTGAACTTGGAACGGGTACAACATACTATGAGGGTATTACAATGCAGTCTGTTCCCGGTGACGGTGAAACACGTAACCTGTTCTTTGTTATAAATGACAACGGTTCAGGTTTCAATCATTCGACAAGAGCTCACAACCAGTCGACCGAGGATTACACTACTGATTTTGTATTTACAGAGGTTACTGTTCCCGATGTTGTTATCCTCACAAGCGTGCGCAAGAGTGGCGACCACGACCTTGTAATCCCCGAGAGTGTTGAGATTCTTGGCCAGCAGTGCAAGATTGTTGGCTTCGACAACAACTTGTTCAAGGATAACAAGGATTTGTGGTCTATCAGCTTGCCGGCGACAATTGAGGAGATGAGCAACAACAAGGTGTTCACCGGTGTAGTAAAGGGTAAGGGCGCAAATGCTTCTGCCAACACAGCGAATTATATCACTACCGACCTGGGCGTAACCTGTGCAGCCGGCGAGGATTGGTCAATCTCTTTGACAATCACAGACAACGGCAATAACTTTAACCAGTGGGGTTCTGCGCTCATTGCAACAGGAAATGCGCCAATGAACGACACATATTCTACAGGCTTCCAGCTCTATATGCAGGCCGGTGGTGGCTTGGTTGTAAAGACCGATGCTAATAATGACGGAAACAAACTCACAAACCTTGCAAAGGGTACAAAGTATAGAATTGATATTGTATATACACACTCAAATACCAAGCTTGTAGTAACTGCAACTCCACTTGGAGCAGCATCGGCTGCTGCAGCACGCACAGGCGTAGCACGCGCAGCAGCGGCAAGCCTGGAGATTACACAGGATATGTCCGACTTCAGCGTTGTATCTCACGCAATCCCCGAGGGTGTGAACATCACTAACCTTGAGGTTCGCAAGGGCGCAGAGCCCGACCCATTCGAGGGCTGTACAAACTTGCTCGGTATTGAGGTTGCCGACGGTTGCGAGAGTTATTATGTTGACGAAGAAACCCGCACTCTCAAAAGCACAGGCGGTACAACCCTTCACACTCTTGCAGATGAGGATAAAGCTGAAGAAATCCGTGCTCTTGGCGAGTTGATTGACCTTGCCGAGGCCTTGGTTGCCGAGGTTGCGACAGTTAACCCAACAGGCAAGGCAACTGAGATTGTGCTCAATGCAACACAGGGCAATGATTACTATATTTGGTGTAATAACCCACACACCAGCGGCGACGATGGTAAGGGTGGTGTAGCTGCTCTGCTCGATGAGGATGCAAGCACCTATCTGCACTCAAACTGGAGTTCGCTCTCTTCTACACACGACTATTTGCAGATTGATTTTGGCAATGCTGTAGGCTTGGATAATTTCAAAATTGCCGGTCAGCAGCGTAACGGTGCTTCGGATGACTATCCAAAGAATATTGAGATCTATGGTAGCAACAATGGAACAGATTGGGTGGCAATCACCACTGTAGAGGGACTGCCTAATACTTCCGGTGCTACTTGGGAGTCGGGTGCCATTTCTGCCGCTGCAAGATATTCTCATTTGAAGTTTGTTGTAAAGACACACAATAACTATAATCAGACCACAGTGACTCGTCCTTACTTCCACATGGCGAAGTTCGACCTCTTGAAGCTCACATCAACAGCCGAGGTTAAGCCTGCTTATGCAAACCTTGTGGGTGTGAAAGCCGAGGAGGTTGAGGGTGTATATGACGCTATGGCTGCGGCTTTGTATTACTACAACAACGGCGGCACTGCCGAGCAGTTGACTGCAGCATACAATGTGTTGAAACCTTTGTATGATGCACTCAATGCAAAGAAGGACAATGTGTTTAATGGTGTGTACCATGTTAAATTAGGAGCCAAACCGCTGTTTGTGGCATATACAGAAACCGCTGTTCCAAATATGAGTAATGACGTCGCGGGTTATCATCTGTTTGACGCAACAACTGATAATACAAGTGATGCTAATAAGGATTTGCAGAACACTGCAATCGCTAATATGGCAGCAGCCGATGCTCTCTTTACCATTGTGCCAAACGACGGTAATTCAGGTTATACATTGTCGGCTCAGGGATTGTATCTGCACAGCACACGCAATGGTGGTTGGGCGCCACAACTCTTGAGTAATGATGCAGCTCAGGCCGGTGTATATCTGTTCGAGGAAACAGAAACCGATATATATAAAATCAAGAGTAACCGCAACGATATACAATATATGAACGACTGGGGTGCGGTAATTGGTAATGATAAGTCAAACAAACCAAACCTCTCTACCTTTACACTTACACAGGTAACCGAGTACACTCTCAATGTTCCTGCAAATGGTGCAACAACGCTCTGTTTGCCATTCAATGTGGTGTTGCCTGTGGGTGTTACAGCGTATGACCTACCAAAGGCAAATGTTGTAAAGGGTGATGGATACAGTACATACGAGCTTGTAGAGGTTGCTGCAGCGGGCGAAACTCTTGCAAAGAATACTCCTGTAATCATCAAGGCTGCTGCCAATGATTATACTCTCACAATTACAATGAACGATGAGGCTGCAAAGGGCTCGGTTGAAAATTCGGTATTGCGCAGTGGTCTTGTAAAGACAACTGTTGTTGCCGGCAACAACTATACATTCGATGGCAAGAACTTCAACATTGTCGCTGCTGACACTGAAATTAAAGCCAACCAGTGTTGGATGGAACTTGAAGAGTCATTGGGTACTACTGTAATTGACAAATCAGAGGAACCGGAATTCTATGGTGTGTATACTTTACAAGCAAAGTCTTACAATGATGGCAGTCATCACGAATTGGATGTTCCTATTTTTGTTGCAGCCGAAGGTGATGAATATAAATTGTTTGCGAAGGGTGAAAACACAGAAGCATTGGTAGAGGCTGACACATATTTCACCATCACTCCTAATGATAATGGCTATACTTTGCAGGCACAGGGATTGTATGTGAAAACACCTCAGAATTTGAGTGGCTGGGGACACATTTTGTGTGGTGCTGAAGCCGGTACTTATCTGCTTGAAGATGCTGGGGATGACTTCTACAGCTTGGAGAGTGCCGATGGAGGTTCTACTAAATATTTGAATGTTTGGTACAACGGCGATTCAAATTATTACATTGGTAATGATGACAAATACTCAAAAATAGCTATCGAAAAGGTAACCGAGTACACTCTCACGGTTCCCGAGGGTGGTGTGACTACATTGTGGTTGCCATTCAACGTGGTGTTGCCCGAGGGCGTTACAGCATACGATGTGAATAGCTTTGAAACCCAGAATGGTTTATGCAAGTATACCTTGACAGAGCTTGCCGTTGCGGGTGAGACACTTGCAAAGAACACTCCTGTTGTTATAAAGGCTGAACAGGGTAGCTACAGCTACACATTGAAAATTACAATGAACAACGAGGGTGTAATTGGTTCAGCAAGTGGTTCTGCTCTCCGTGGTAACTACTGGGAGAGAAACCTTGCTGCAGGGGAAAATAACTACCAGCCTGCTGTTACAGCAGACGGGGTTGTCTTCAACCGTGTTGATGCCGCTACCACAGTTGCCGCCAACACAGCTTGGTTGAAATTGACAGAAAACAAGGGTGCTGTAATTTATGAAGAATTCCCTGAGGGACCTGATGCTCCTACGGCTTTGACAGATGGCGCAGTGTACCGCATTAAGGGTCGCACGGAAAATGGTGCTGCTTACCGCACTGTTTATACAAACGGTGCCGGCAACTGGTTACGTTGGACTTCGGATGCCAAGAACGATGCAACAACATTGTTTGTTGCTCAGGAAACAGCAGATGGTAAGTTCAAACTTGTAAGTGCTCTTGGCAATGGTTTGTGGAACAATGAACGTACTCTTGACGAGGATGGTGTTGGATTGACACTGCTCCCGGGTACAGTAGATGGCACTTTTGCTATACGTGGTAATGGCGAACGTATCTTCTCGGCTCACGGTACATCGGGTGAAATGAATATGTATTCGGATGGTCGTATAGTCGTTGGTGAAAATGAAACAACCGACTTTGTGTTCGAAGAAGTATCAGCCGACGAGGTTGCATTTAACAAGATAATCCGTAAGGGTAACCACTATGCAACACTCTTCTTGCCTTATAATGTAACAGTGCCTGAAAATGTCAAGGCTTACACTGCTACTATTGAAAATAAGGACCAGGAAAAGCAAGGTGTTATCTCTTTGGTTGAGATTGCCGATGGTATTATCCCTGCAAGAACAGCTGTTATATTGCGTCGTGAAGATAATACAGCTATCGGTGAGTTCTCATTTAAATATACAAAAGATGCAAGCTCTTATGATTATGAAGGCAACTTGTTCGGTGGCCGCGTGACAACCGGTTATGTAGGTAGCGACAATGTAAATGAAAGATACTATCTGCTGTTGAATACAGACACAAAAGGCGAGGCACTTTACAAGGTTTACCGTGAGTATAATTCTTGGGGTGGATATGTTGGAGAGAACAACGGCGGTTATATCAAGTGCGAGGGTAACAAGGGCTATATGAAACTTGATGTTGCTAACGGTGCTTCTTCGTCATACAGCTTCCGCATAGAGGGCTCTACAGGCATTGAAGATGTTGAGGGTGAAAACGGAGATGTCAAAGCTATCTACGACCTCCAGGGTCGCAAGCTCGCCGAGATTACCCAGCCAGGCATCTACATTGTGGATGGCAAGAAGGTTTGGGTGAAGTAATAGAATTTTAATGATAACACGAATTATAGGGGCGAACCGATGCGGTTCGCCCCTATAATTGTTAAAGGCCTAAAAGGGCAAAAAGGGTTGAAAAGGCAAAAGAGCGGAAAGGGCGGAAAGGCAGAAAAGGGATGAAGGTCTAAAAGGCCTGGGTGGTTTCCCAGAATTCCAAGTATTGTTTTGCGACTTTCTCGGGGCTGTGGTGCTTCTTCACGAACTCAATGCTCTGCTGCTGCATGGTGGCAATTTGTTCCTTGTTTTTGATGAGCCACTCGAGCTTGTCATATACATCCTGCTCGCTTGGGGTTACATTGACCATTGGGCGCAGGGTGTGTTCGCCAAGTATGTCGTAGCACTCCTCCTCGGCGCCGCCCACGACAATCTTGCCCTTTGACATGGCAAGCAGTGCATTCATTCCGGGTGAATATCCATAGAGCTGGTCGAGCAGCACATCACACTCCTCAATCATTCTTGAATACTTTTCAAACGGAACGCTTTCGGCTTTGAGTATTTTGCAGTCGTTTGGGTAGTCTGCTGCAAGGCGTTCAAGGGCGCGTAGCATTATGTCTGTGCCTTTGTATATGCTGCGCTCCTTCTGTATGCCAATGAAAAAGCGAATTTTTCGTCCGGGGGTGTATAATGCTTGTGCGCTTTTGTCGCATGGTACGGGGAAGGGGATGTATGTCAGTTTCTCCTTGTGGCTGGTGTCGTAGGCGGCATGGTATTCGTACAATCCGGCGATTATTCCGTTGCAGTCATTGGCTATGTGGTGGTTCAGTTCCGCTTTTGGCGTGTTCTTCCAGTCTGCCTCCTGCTCTGTTACATAGTTGTTGGTGATGAGGGTGTCGCCAATGTTGAAGTCGGAGTAACGGAAACGGAACGGACGCGTGGTGCATGCCTCGACCCAGTAGGCGTCCATGCCGAATGCTCCAAGGAAAACTTTTTTATTGTGTCTTTTCAGGTATCGGTATATGGGGGCAATGCGTTCTGCTTTAAGTTCAAGGAACATTGGGTTGATGAGTTGTACTACATCATATCCGCGAAGTTTGGGCAGCAGGGTGTATAGCTTCAGGAGGTATTTTATTCCGCCTGTTTTTGTGTATTGTCTGACTAGTGATATGTCTCGTCTGTAGTCCTTCCAAAAATCGCCGTTGCTCACAACGCACACGGTGTGTCCAAGGGAGCGTAATCCCTCGGCGAGTGTCCAATGTACGTTGCTGTATTCGCCTATGAGCAGGATTTTCATTGCTTCTTTGGCTTTTTTGATGATATGAAGGTGCGCAGTATCCTCATCCCGGCCTTGCTGTTGGCCAATATGCGGAACAGACGGTATTTCATTGAGTAGTTTGCTTTAGGTAGCGGGTAGAGCCCAATGGGGGCAAGGCGTTCGCGGCATTTGTCCACAATGCTTTTGGTCTTCATGCCGTTATATAGCATGTTGAGTATGGCGTCAACACCCAGCATGGTGAACTTGTGCTCGAATCCTTTTGTCTGTGTAGGGTTGATATTGCTTTTGTATACATTCCGAAAGTGTCCAAGCCTTTCAATTACCCGTAGCATGTCCTCTATGCGCTGTGTCTCGAATTGAGCCGAACTGTTGGCGGTGGTTGAGCCTTCTCGTATGCAATAGCTGTATAGCACGGCATTGCAGTGTATGAGCGTGCAGGCGTGGAAATGAAGGATGGTGTTGAACTCTTCATCCTCGTGGAATGTGTTCTCGGGGAAACGTATGCCTTTGCTCACTGCGAGTTCACGCTTGAAAAAGTAGTTCCATGGACTACCAGAGAGGTTGAAGTCGCGCATGTAAGCCGCACCGCTTATGGTGTTGCTGAATGTAATAGGTCTTGTACTCTCTTTTTGTGGTTTGTCTCCAGGTGCAATGACCCTGTAGTTGAATCGCAGGATATGTGGTTTCTCACGCCGCAGCTTGTCAAGACATTGCTTGTAACTGTTGCCGGGGATTAGCATGTCATCGGCATCAACAAATTCAATATATCTTCCCTTGGCTTCGTCAATGCCACGGTTTCGGGCAGCTCCCGGGCCGCCATGTGCAATGGTGACGAGTTTTATATTTGTTTTGGGGAATACCTTCTCAATCCACACGGGGGGCTCTTGCGACGCGTCGTCTACTACTATGATTTCGTAGTCCTCGGCCGCTATGTCCTGCTGCACGATGCTTGCAATGCACCGCTCCAGCAAATTGCTTGGCAGGTTGTAGTGTGGTATGATGATTGACAGGAGCATCGTGTCGTCAATTTAGTTTCTTCTTCAGTAGTGCGTAGAGGCGACAGTGTATGTTTGCACCGAAAATTGCAAGGGTTGTGAGCTTGATCTTGCGCTTTAGACTCAGCGGCTGCTTGTATAGCTCGCTAAGTGATATTCCTTTACCTTTTATCATTGCAACAGCATCCTTGTATTGCTGTTTATTGCCGTCCCTGCAGCGCAGAAGGTCTATGAGATTGTCGGTGCAACGGAAGAGTATGTCGTGTGCCTGCTCCTTGAGCTCGGGGTTCTTTGCCACTTTTTCGTACAGTTGGACGAAATTGCGGTATATGAAAAAGTTCGAGTTGAAAGTGTGCGTGTTGGAGATGCTTTCGGGG
>JAFOCD010000135.1 GCA_017381475.1 Bacteroidaceae bacterium | reverse complement strand
TCACTGCCGTTAGTGTTGAAAGCATTCAACACACTCTCCAATGAACCGTCACTGCCATTGTAGCGCGATGTTGACATACCCTTATACCACAATGAGATATTTGAAAACAGGTTATTTGTAACCTCGGTAAGACCATTCAAAGTGAAAAGTCCCTGATGCTGGTGACCAATCTCGTGGGCAGGTCCCCAGGTAGAGACGGCGGTATTAGGCAAGTCATAGACCGCTGCACCGAAGCCACCGATAGGATAACCTACGTGATCACCGGCACCATACGGGTTACCGCTGCTTGTTCCCAAGATAATACCGTGGTGATTGAAATATTCGCTGTAATCGATACCCTGGCAGAATTCAAGATATGTTTTATTGTCAATATTGCTTTTGTTTTCGTAATCATACATTTCAGCAGGAGTACTCTCTTTTGTCCAACGTGGATAGAGGTCGTTCATCCTTTCCATCTGCGAATTGCTAACAAGACCCATTGTTGCAAGCTGAGAGTAGAAAATGCGGTCCCACGCCTCCATTACAATGTTTATTTTTCCTGTTGAAGGGTCGCAGCCCATACCATCATCGGCCCAGGTTTCAGCATAGCTGTATGGAGTAGAAGGGCAATTTATTGCCTCGGGTAACAAAGAGCGCAAACCGCGACCACCCTGCTCATCCTCCAATTGAAGGAGAAGTATTTCACGGTGACCGAGTATGGGCAACACACTCAAATTGGCACGCGTCTCCATATATTCCCAATCGGTATCGGCATCGACATTCGCACCACCTGTATATGTCTTCCAAAGATTCTCTTCATCTGTTGTTGCGCGGAAGTCGCCGCAGGCATTGTAGAAACCGTTGATTGCACCGCCCTCGATGTGGATTTTCAATGGTGCAAACTCAGAAAGTTTACGAGGAAACTTTTCGGCATGTGTTGCTCCGTCGGGGTTGTAGGTATCGACATTGTAGCAGATATACAACATTCCGGTAGCCCCTGTATAGTTTATGACATTCAAGCCCTGTTCCAACACAACAGCACTCTCTGTTGTAGTTCCATTTATTCGACGGTTTGTATATCCATCGACAATGCGCAATGTTGCACCCGTTTTTATTTCGCCCTCAACCATTACATAAAGAGTGCCGGCTGCAGGCATATATATACCTGTAGGGTTATCGTTGTTGGCGTGAGAGTTTATTCCAAGCCAGGATGTAATGTCGCCTGCGATACTGTAAGGCTCGTACATCTGCACACGGAACTTCTGGGCATATTCTGCATCCCAATTAAGGTTGTTCGCTTGTTTTGTTGCATCGGCATTATCCTCACCCCAACTGTCATTTTTAATCTTGAGAACAGTCTTCTGCAATGGTGCAGGGAGTGCAATATAGTTAGCATCGGCCTTTATCTGCTCAACAGACATTGTAGCGTAGCTGTCTTTCAGTTTTGTGCAAGCAGCATCGGCAAAAATTGCTGCAAGCGCATCATCATACGCCTCAACCTCGGCGATTGTAGGAGCAGCATCGAGCAAAGCCTTAATCTGCTCTGCTGTATAATTAACCTTGGTTATTGTCCAATGCGAACCGGTGTTGTCATTGTTATTAAGCCAGCCCACCACATTATAGCCACCATTGTCACCGTTGTTGCTGTCGTGCATGTGACCGTAATTGTTGGAATCTTTAGTCTTCAAAGTATTCAGGGTGGAATTTGAAACCAACAACTGGAATCTGTTTTCCGTTGCAGAATAATCATCACTCATACCCCAATCTACATAGTACGTTAGTGCACCTTTAAGGTATTTTCCACAAGCGACATTACGCAATACATAATAATCGCCATCTTTAGTTACATACCACTCCTGTTTCGTGTCATTGAGATCTGTGGCCTTTACATGTACATCGTCGACACCATCAGCTGCCAACGAACGGGCACCTCTGGCACTTACAAACCTATAGATTTGCCCTACTTCAAGAGAAGACAACTGCGCCCACGATGTTGTGCTCAACATCAGCAGCACAGCAACAAAAAGATGTGTAAAAATTCTTTTCATTCTTATATTATGTTTTTCATTTATTCTCAACACATTGCAAACCGGGGCTTTTTAAACAATCATTTACACCGCTCTCAAAAGCACCCGGAAAAACTGTTACAAAAACACTGTATTTTTATGCGTAAAATATTACTGCACAAATATATGCAAACGCACAAAGTTACAAATTTTCACTCATTTTTACAATCAAAAACCGGAAATTCTTTACGCGCGCGAGGATTTTATATACCGAATGCGCTTTTTCTACAACGAACGCCGGTGGTAGTATAGCGAGTCATCATGTGCGTTAAAGTACAAGAAAAGAAAAACGGTGTCACATATACTTGTTTACAGAGATTATTACTATCTTCGCGACACAAGTTGAATAAATTAACAGATAAAATACCATGACAAAGAAGCTTAATACAGGCACGCTCTGTGTG
>JAFOCD010000134.1 GCA_017381475.1 Bacteroidaceae bacterium | reverse complement strand
TACAACTGCTCGAGGAACAGGTGGTCGTTCTTTGTGCTGTTTGCGTTAGCGTTGTTTGGATAGTATGTGTCAACCAATGTCTTTGTGTCAACAGTTGGAGTTGCAAGACCAAGGTCGAATGTCATGCGCTTGGTGATTGCTGTGAAATCGGCAACATGTGCAGCCTCCACTGCAGCGAAGCCCTTGGCCTGAGCAGCCTCAATCTCACCCTTCACGCGCTCGTTGACCTGAGCAGCATCCTCTGTTGTGAAGTAGTTGTTGAGAACCTCCATGTCACCGTTGAAGTTTGTAGCGCCCTTGAGGTAGAATGTAACCTCGGTAGCGTTCTTCACTGTGATGCCCTTACCTGTAGCTGTAACAGTTGCGCCCTCGTCGGCTACAACATGCAAGCGTGCAGCGAACTTGACAGCTGTCATTGCGCCAGTGAACTCGGCTGTGCCGTCAGCGTTGTATGTAACAGCTGTTGCACCGATACCTGTACCGGGCTCGAGCATGAATGTAAGGTTGAGTTTGTCCTCGCCCTCGGTCTTGTACTGACCTGCGATTACCTGGTCGGGAGCAGAGCTGAAGTACTTGCGAACCTGCTTTGTACCGTTGGCATTCTTGAACTCAACGCCTGCAATACCCTCCTCGATGTCGAGGTAGCGTACATAGTCGGTTACACCCTCGTAAACAGAGTTGTCGTTGTTTGCGATGAACAATGAACCGAAGTTCATGAATGTGCGGTTACCGCTGCCTGCACCAACAGTGTTTGCAGGACCGCTCCAGAGTGTCTTCTCGTTGAACTGGAGTTCCTCGGTGCGTACACCGCCGAATACCATACAGCCAAGCTCACCGTTACCGAGTGGCAATGCATACTCCATCCATGGGTAGCTTACGCCGGCAGCCTCGGCCGATGTTGTGTACCACAATGTGTTAGGATTCTTTGGTGAATATGAAGCAACACCCTCAATCTTTGAAATCTCATGGATGTACTCATCGGGATAGTCGGCAATATCAGCCTCATCAAGGAAGAACTTGCTACCTGTATCACCAATTGCACCTGTGCTGTTCCAAAGAGCCAAATAGCTGTTTCGGTCGTTCCAGTACTGGCTTGATGTACCGCTCTGTTTGATATATGAAGGCTCGGTTGTACTACCGAAGTTGAATGTACCGTCGAACTCAATTGTATAAGAAGTTGTAGCAGGGTCAACCATCATTGCACGAGCATTGGCCTCTGTACCTGTCATACCGAGCACCTTTGAAAGACCTGTAGAGTAGTTATACACCTTGTATGCTGAACCGCTCTTGACAAAAGCCCAAAGACCCTGGTTGTCACGTGGGGTGTTCTTGTTAGAGAGCATGAGGTGTGCACCACTGCGGTACTCGGGGTTCATACTTACGTAGCCGCCCTTGCCGTTCTGGATTGTGTAGAACTTTGTACCCTCGTCGAAGTAGCTTACATAAACAACAGAGCCGTCAACATATGCTGTGGCAATCTTGCCCTCAACGGCATTTGCCTTGAGGTGGCTTCTCTTGAGAACGAAGTCAACAG
>JAFOCD010000133.1 GCA_017381475.1 Bacteroidaceae bacterium | reverse complement strand
ACTTGCCCTTCAGCGCCATAAAGAAGAGGGGTTTCTGAAGCTCGCCGTCGCGATACTTGGCGCGGCAGAAGGTGAGTAGCGTGCCGGCGATGGTAAGGAATGCAAATACCGCACAGACACCATAGACGCCGAAGTAGCTCATGATGAGCGCCATCCCCTTAGGCAGGCTTTCGGGCATGGGGTTCAGCTCCTCTATGGTTGCTTCCTCGCCTTTCTTGAGCTCTTGGATAACAGACTGAACCATGGGCGGCACCTCCGTGCCTTGGTTCTTCAAGGCCGAACAGATGGTAGCGCGGCGTTCCTCCTCGTTGAGTCCCCACTTGGGCAGCAGGGCAAGCAGATGGCCCGCGTTGAAATCGAGCAGGTACATCATCTCCGCTGCAAGCTTGTACAAGGTGTTGTTTCGGCTACCCTTCCGTGGCTCGCCGTAGACTTTCATCCGTTCAAGCAGGCGGTCTATGATGTCGTTCCACTCCAAACCCTCGTACTGTTCGGGCATTGAGTTGTGAGCCGTGAGCTTTGAGTTGTGAGCCGGCTCATCACTCACCGCTCGTTGCTCGTTGCTCATTGCTCGTTGCTCACCGCTATGCGTGGCGGCTGCTGAAACCTCGTTCAGCAGCACAACCTTAGCAATTTTCTTAGCCATAGATGTTTTCTGTTTTTTGGCTTTGGTTATTATTGTCCTCTTCGTCAAAGAGGGTTTCCCAATCGATGTAGAAGAAGTCTTCTTCCACACTCAGGAAAAAAAGTCTTGCCCAATCCTTGCACACAGCATCGTAGCCACATCCAATCTCGCCTGCCAACCAAGCCTGATTTTCGGCAAGGGTGCTGAACTGCGGTTGGCACAGCGCCACCACGCGCAGCCCGTCAGCGCTTGGGGTCTGATGCACGCAAACGATGTCAAGCTCGTCAATCCTCGCCTTGAATGATTCGAAGAGTTGTAGAGGGGTTTGGATGCCGGGCAAATTCATGGCCTTGATGTGGTCAATGTCAAGGGCAAACAAACCGTTGGGGATGGCGTCGGCATCCTTGCGGACACCGTTCTTGAAGCCGGCGCACTGCCAACTTACGGCAGGCAGATACTTCTTGCTTTGCTCGTCTCCGCTGCGAAAGCGGTTAAGCAGTGAGCGAGTGTTGGATGATTGGATGGAGCTTGTGAACAGCTCCTTTGTCAATGATGTCGCCTCTCTTGAAAGGGCGTTTTTGAAAAAGGTAATTTCCATAATTTGTATGTTTATTAGTATGGAAATTATTTTAAGCTCAGCGCGTTCGCGCATATTGCCCCCCGACTGCTGTCGGAGTGGTTGAGGTGTGTAACCTCTTCCTGTATGCCTCTATTACTAAAATAGTGCCACGAAGGCAAAAGTAAACCAAAATCGGACATATTGGCAGATTAAAAGCCAATATGGCTGAATATATGACAGAGTCATGAGCTTTGAGCTGCGAGTTGTGAGTTCTCTCACTGCTCATAGTCCCCTCACTACCGGTTTCCCGTCTTTGCAGACGGATTTAGATTGTACGTACTTAAAACCCGGAGGCTTAAAAGCCCCCGGCTATTCAAGTCCCCGTCTTTCAGACGGCACGTATGTGAGTTGTGAGTTGTTGAGTTACGAGTCGTGAGCCCTCTCACCTCTCATTGCTCACTACTCACTGCTCAAAGGCGTCTGAAAAGACGCGAAGCCCGAAGGGCGAATAGCCGCGGGTTCTTGAACCCGTGGATATCAGGCAAGCGACTAATGGCGTCTGTAAAGACGCGGAACGGCACTCCCCATCACTGTGAGTCGTGAGCCCTCTCACTGCTCATCGCTCATTGCTCATTACTCGAAGGCTCCTTTGCATTTTGCAATTTGCAAAGGGAAGAAGGGCAGTGCAAGGAGTGGAAGGCTGAGAGCTGCCTATAATATATATAATAATGTATAATATATATTTTATATGATATTTAAATATTTGTATATCTATATATTTATTTTATTCTTTTCACTTTGACCCCAACGCTCCACCCCCACTCTCGGATT
>JAFOCD010000132.1 GCA_017381475.1 Bacteroidaceae bacterium | reverse complement strand
TTCCATGTTGTTGTCGAAGAGGAAATCGTCATCGCCCACATCTATGAACCAGCGCACCGATGCAATCTCAGCGCACTGTTCCTGTGTAGCCTCCTCTATTGCCGTGATATTGTTGCATGCCACAGCACTCTCCATGAACACTCTGCGGCGGGCATCGGGGTCATGTGTTATCCAACTGTTCTCTACAAGCCCCATAAGCGCGCTCATGGCATAGGCACTGGAGAACATATCGCTGTGGTTTATTGCATACCATGTTGTTCCGCCACCACCCATCGAGAGGCCGGCTATTGCACGGTGATGCCTGTCGGGGATAATGCGGTATGTGCTTTCGATATACGGAATGAATTCCTGAAAGAAGAAATCCTCGTAACGCCACCCCTCGCAGTTGAAGTAACCGTCGTAGGTGGTGCCGGCATCGGGCATCACAATTATCATCTCCTGTGCCTGCCCCGACTGGAAAATCTCGGTCGCTATCTCATTTACATTTCCCCTGTCGCGCCATGCGGTGTGCGTGTCGGTGAGGCCGTGCAGAAGATAGAGCACGGGAAAAGTCCTGTTTTCATCGGCATATCCCGCGGGGAGGTATATGCAGTATTTCTTTGTACAGCCAAGGGTTTCACTCTGCATCTCGCACTCCAGGAGCTGCGGATATTGACTCTCCTGCGCGAACGACTGCACTACAAAAGCAAGCAGCAGAAGGAAAAAGGTGACACAGCGTTTCATGATAGTTGTATTTTTTATTCGGTCACTCCCTGCGTAACCTTGCCACAGGAATATTCAACTGTTCGCGGTACTTGGCTACCGTGCGGCGTGCGACATTGTAGCCCTGGCCGACAAGCATCTCCTGCAGGGCCTGGTCTGTGAGCGGATTGGCCTTGTCCTCGCCGGCAATGAGTTCGCGGATAACACGGAAGAGTTCATATACAGACTGCGTCGTTCCGTCGAGCATTGCCACGCCGTCGCTGAAATAGTATTTCAATGGGGTGACACTCCATGGTGTCTGCACATACTTGCTGTTGCACACACGCGACACGGTAGAGATGTCATAGCCTGCAATGTTGGCGACATCCTCAAGAATCATTGGTTTGAGGAAAGCCTCATCGCCACCACTCAGGAAATACTCTTTCTGCAACGACGCAATGGCCTTCATTGTTCCCAGCATTGTCATTTCGCGTTGCTGCACGGCACTTATGAAGCCTTTTGCAGCATCGATTTTCTGTCGCAGGAAGAGTGCCGCGGCGCGCTGCTCGGCGTTGTTGCCGGCAACCTGCTCGTCAAGCATCTGCATGAAATCACCGTTCACACGCAACGAGGGGACATGGGAGTTATTGAGCGAGACATATACTTTTTCATCGGTTATCTCAAGAAGGAAATCGGGCATCACCTGTTGGCGGCTGAAGCCGACGCCCTCGGCAAGCGAGGCTCCCGGGCGCGGATTAAGACGGACAATGTCGGCAATGGCATCGCGGCACTCATCGGCATCGGCATCAAGTTTCTCCGGGATTGCATGCCAACGCTTGCCGGCAAACTCGTCATAGCACTCGGTAAGAATCCTTTTGTGCAGCGAATAGTCCTTGCCCGATGTACTGCGCTCCAACTGCAGGAGCAGACACTCACGAAGATCGCGCGCGGCAATGCCTGCCGGCTCAAATGTCTGTATAGCCTTCAGCACCGACAAGAGCTGTTCCTCATCGGTACACACATTATTGTATATTAGGAGTTCGTCATCAATCTCGGACAGCGGCTTGCGCAACAGGCCGTCCTCGTCGAGTGAACCTATGAGATATTCGCCAATGGCCAGCTCGTCGGGAGAGAGCGAAAGCTCACCAAGTTGTTCCATAAGCGAATCGCCGAACGAGGCGGCATCGCCCAATGTGGCATCAATAGAAGGAACGAACCCCGGCGATGCAACTGGAATGTCATCATTGCCGCTATAATCATCGTCGGCATCGGCCGAGTAGATATCGGGGGCATCAACATCATCATCCCCACCACCCTGAGGC
>JAFOCD010000131.1 GCA_017381475.1 Bacteroidaceae bacterium | reverse complement strand
TTCCATTTATAGCACACAGCTGCATTTTCCGCTGTATCAAGGGGAATAATCTTCCACGATACGGGAACTCTGCCCTTTTCCTTTGGTGCTATAAGCGGAAATGCGTCAACGTACAGGTCAAGGTCGCCTTTTTTGCCCTCGGGGAGCAAATCCGTAACAAGCATATTTATTGTGCCAAGCTCACCTGTAACTTCAAGATAAGCACCTGCAAGCTGTGCATCATTGTAGTCAGCAAGGTTCATCGCTACAATCCAGTAATCGGTAGAAACGGGGTCAAGCATTGCACAGCCGCCAACGTATCCGCCGCCGTAATATGTACCGTCACCTGTATGTATCGTGCCTTTCGGTTCAAGAATACAGCTTTCGTCTATGGTGAAATCATTGGGAATATCCCCGATTTCCTCATCTTTATAGCCGTCACCGACTCCAAGGAGAAAATCCGCCATAAGATTGAGTTTTTCCGCTTCAAGACCGCTTTTTCTTGCACAAATCAGGTCGTAAACATCAACACGCTCATCGCCTGTAAAATCCATTGGCGTACCTGCTGAAAGTGCAGGCACAGAAGAAATGCCCATAGCCGTCACAAACGCTGCTGTAATTGCCGTAAGAAATTTTTTCATATGCCTGCACTCCAATCTTTATGGATTAGCCTATTAACAAATAATAACGCCCTCTGTTGACTCAACAAGTTCACCGAGAACATATGCGTCCTCGCCTGCTGCCTTGAGAGCTGCAATTGCCTTGTCAGCGTCGTTCTTGTCAACGCAGTAGATAGATAGATAGCGTGCCGAAAAAGTGCCGAAAAAGCAAAAAACGCGATTCATTTTTTGGACAGAAGAACAAAAGAACAGAAGAGACTTTCTGCTATTAGATAAGCGCGTCGCATAGTTTCACTTGCGACAAAGAAGAATTCACCCCTGCAGTAATGGGAAAACGAGTTTTCACCTTGCCGCAGGGGTAAATTCTTTTAAGTTGGAAGATATCCAACGCCATATCTAATAGCAGAAAGAATAAAATCATATAAGTTCCCTCTCTTTTGGAGAGGGTTAGGGTGAGGCTAAACGATTACCGCGACCTTATGTCCTTCTGTCTAAAATAAAAAAGTCAAGACTCTTGATTTTTTCCCAACCTTTTTTTAACTTTGCTTGTAGTGAACCGTTTGCTTTGCAGCATTGTTTGACAAGTAAAAATAGCAAGTATGAATCACCAGGATTTTATGCGCAAGGCCATTGCCCTTGCAGTGGAGAATGTCGAGAACGGCGGCGGTCCCTTTGGAGCCGTCATTGTAAAGAACGGAGAGATTGTTGCAACAGGTGTTAATCGCGTGACACCCAACAATGACCCAACGGCGCATGCCGAGGTTTGTGCAATACGCTCAGCATGCTTAAAACTAGGGACTTTCGACTTGAGTGGGTGTGTGATATACACATCGTGCGAGCCCTGCCCCATGTGCCTGGGAGCAATATACTGGGCGCACATTGACAAGATTTTCTATGGCGCGAACCAGCACGATGCAGCAGCGGTAAATTTCGACGATTCATTCATCTACCGCGAGCTTGAACTGAAGCCCGAAAACCGCAACAAACCCATTGAAAATATTTTACACGAGGAAGCACAGGCACCATTCAACGCCTGGAGAAAAAAAAGCGACAAGGTGGAATACTAAACGAGGCTTTTCAATCCATTTAGGCCTAAAAAAACAAAAGGGCAAAAAGGCCTGAAAGGGAACAACACAATCCCCTTTCAGGCCTTTTGGGCTTTAATCTTTAAATAGTCACTTGCTTTTACCTATAAAGTGTTTGTCGATATACTCGTAGAAGGCATCCTTGTACATTTCACCAATGGGCACATAGACACCGCCATCATAGACAAGGCGCATTTTAGAGACCTCCTTGACTTTATTAAGGTTAATGAGATAGGAGCGATGAACACGCATGAAATCCCCTGCGGGCAAGCTCTCCTCAATCTTCTTCATACTCAGGAGTGAAACAATGGGTTTCGGGCTATCCTCGACATAAATGCGCACATACTCACTCATGCTCTCAATGTACTTTATCGAGGAGATGGGCACGCGTAGCATACGGTAATCAGATTTTACAAACAAGCAATCGTGACACACTCCCTCGCCCTGCTCCACTGCAGACTGCGCATTGTTATTTATGCTATAAATCCGGTTCAGTTTATTGGATGCCTTAAGGAAATCCTCAAAGGCTATTGGCTTTAGCAGATAGTCAACAGCATCAAGTCTAAAGCCATCGATGGCATACTCGGAATAGGCCGTGGTAAAGACGACCAATGGAGGGTTTACCAGCGAACGTACGAACTGTACGCCGTCAATGTCGGGCATATTTATATCGACAAACATTGCATCCACGTTGCCTGTAGAGAGAAACTCCATTGCCTCGGCAGCCGATGAGCACGACCCTACATTCACAAGAAACGGCACGCGTTCCACATATTTCTCGAGCTGTGCAACCGCCAACGGCTCGTCATCAACTATTATACACCTGATCATATTGTATTGGAATTTTCAGTTCAACATTATACCATTCTCCGTTATTGGAGATATGAAGTTGCGCTTTGTCGCCATAGAGCAATTCAAGTCGCTTGCGGGCATTCTCGACACCGATTCCACCACCCGTACGCACAACTGTGGTGTTTGGAGACTCGGGCAAGGTGTTACGGCATATAAAGATGACATTGCCGACAGCCTCATCGGCTTTCAACGAAACCTCTATAAGTGATTTCTTCTTGTAGGTAACTCCATGTTTGAATGCATTCTCAAGGAACTGCATAAAGAGAAGTGAAGGAACATAGATACCTTGCGGTTCTGTAGAGAAATCAGTCTTTATCTCAAGTTTGTCAGTATAGCGCAGGCGCATAAGGTCGATATAACTGCCCAGGAATTTAACCTCTTTTTCCATTGACACAAATGTCGAAGATTTGTCATAGAGAACATAGCGCATCATGTTCGACAATTCAACAACGGTTTTCTGCGCCTTCACCTTGTCAATATCAATGAGAGCATGAATATTGTTAAGGCTGTTCATGAAGAAATGTGGGTTTATCTGATACTTGAGATATTCGAGTTCGGAGCGCAGTTTCTCCTTCTCGAGTTCCTTAATACTCTCGTCACGACGTATGGTAAAGAAGAATAGACGCACGCAGATATTAAACACAAGAGCAAAGAGAGATAACAAGATACGCACATTTCTGGAATCCGAGAAGAACATCCACACCTTCTGTTCGCCCTTTGGAAGAGACTGTGGCAACTGCTCTATGTTTGATGCGACGGGCAATGATGGATTGTCAACAGGGAAAGCCACAAAAACAATAACACTGACTACAATGGCACATAGCAGGTAAAGCACAAGATGCCTTCCCCTCTCTTTATTGAGAAGGAAAGGCATCAGTATGTTATTGTTTATAAAGAACAGTATGATTGCCGGCAACAGGAATTTCCAGAACGACAGCAGTTCTTCTGTTGTAGGCAGAAAGGCATCATCTCCTTGAATGGCATACTTCATGAATGCTCCCAAAAGTGGAGACAACAGCAATACACTCCAGAACAGGAGGTATATGACATATTCTACCGTTCGTTTCTTAAGACTCCAAGCCATTGCATTTTTTGCTTTACGCTGCGCAAGTTATATATTTTTCCAATATTAGAACAATAAATTCGGCAGACAGCAAAATTGCATCAATCAAATGCTTTATTTAACAGCTTTGAAACTCATGTCGAGTCCCTTCACCGAGTGTGTGAGAGCACCAACAGAGATGAAGTCAACGCCACAGAGGGCATAGCTGCGAAGGGTGTCGAATGTGATACCGCCCGACGATTCGGTCTCGTAACGGCCGGCAACCATCTCAACCGCCTTGCGTGTCTTCTCGGTATCGAAGTTGTCGAACATGATGCGCTGGATGCCGCCCATGTCAATCACCTTCTGCAAATCCTCGAGTGT
Source organism: Bacteroidaceae bacterium (assembly GCA_017381475.1). GTDB lineage: Bacteria > Bacteroidota > Bacteroidia > Bacteroidales > Bacteroidaceae > HGM04593. The sequence continues at coordinate 39,849 of JAFOCD010000131.1, read as the reverse complement.
ACGTACCTCGACCTCAATCTTCAAGTCCTTGCCACATGCCTTGCAGTACTCCTTGGCACGAGAGACAGCCTGTTCAATGCCACCTGCGAAATCGACATGGTTGTCCTTGATGAGTATCATGTCAAAAAGACCGATACGGTGGTTCACACCACCACCAATTCGCACAGCCTCTTTCTCCATGATGCGCATGCCCGGGGTTGTCTTGCGGGTATCGAGCACACGTGTGCCTGTACCCTCGAGTTCCTTGACATAGCGACGTGTCATTGTAGCAATACCACTCATGCGCTGCATTACATTGAGCATGAGACGCTCGGTCTGCAACAGAGAGCGCACGCTACCGGTAACATACATTGCAATGTCGCCCTTCTTCACCTCGGCGCCATCCTCAATGAGCACCTCGACCTGAAGAGCCTCATCGAAACGTGCAAAAATGCGCTTTGCCATCTCAACACCGGCAAGAACACCGTCTTCCTTGATGAGCAACATATTCTTGCCCATTGCATCGGCAGGAATTGTAGAAAGGGTTGTATGGTCACCGTCGCCAATATCCTCGGCGAATGCCAAATCGATGAGTCTATCGATCAATTCGTCTTTTACGTTCATAATATTCGGGTTTTATTTTTGCGAAGATATACAATTATTGTCAGCCAAGCAAAAGTAGAACAGTTTTTTATTGTATCTTCGTGGCACAAAACCGGAACAGGAATGAAGATAACACTACTTGTTGTGGGACGCACTGTCGATAACAACATAATAGCAGGAATAAAGGATTACACGCAAAGGCTGAGCCACTTTGCTCAGTTCGACATTGATATTATCCCCGAACTGAAGAATGCCAAGAAGCTGAGCGAGGCACAACAGAAAGAGGCCGAGGGCGAGCTCATACTGAAGGCATTGCAGCCAGGCGACCGCGTTGTACTGCTCGACGAGGGTGGCAAGGAGTTCCGTTCCACCGAGTTCGCGGCGTGGATTGAACACAAGCAGAACATCTCGACAAAGAGATTGGTGTTCATTGTCGGAGGACCTTATGGATTCGCACCAAAGATTTATGAAGCGGCACACGAGAAACTCTCACTATCAAAGATGACCTTCTCGCACCAGATGATTCGCCTGCTATTCGTGGAGCAACTCTACAGGGCATACACGATTATAAACCACCTGCCCTATCATCACAATTAAAGGTGAAAAGCACGACGATTGCAATGCAAATGTCGTGCTTTCAAACTTTTCACCTTTCCGCTTTCAGTTTTCCGTTTTCTCCTCTACATACTGAAAACAGCCTGCATCCACGGCTCCGGCTGCACGCGGAACACCGTCGATGTCGACGGGCAGACTTTCAATATATTCATCCGACGCCAAGCCACGCGCCGTGCTCTCGGCAGTGAGGTGGAAATCATAATCAAAGATATCGTGGTCAACCAGACGGAAATGCTCCTTACCAAAAGGCGATACATCAAGACTGTCATATCTTATATTCAAGAAACAGCTGTCGGCAACATCAACCGTAGTTATCAACGAATTCTCGAAACGATAATTAAGCGAATTAGGGATGGTATCTCCCCAACTTGTGAGATAACCCATCAGTTCGTCCTTCTTTGAGCCGGCAATGATGCAGTTGGCAAACAGCGCTCTACGCAACGGTGCCGGCGCGCCATCAATGCTATTATGCAAAGCCAAAGCGACGTCGCGCTGACGCCACACATAGAAGTTGGCAATCGTACAATGCACAAAGTTCACATCACCGCCCACTACCTTCACACAGTTACCCTGTGCGTTGGCAAAGAGTGAGTTTGCAACAGTAGCGCGTGCCATGACAAGTTCAAGAGCATTGCCATGGAAATTCTGCACTTTTGATGATTCTATCGTTATGCGATGTTGCGTGCTATCACCCTGCTCTACCCTGATTCCGTAGTTAGCGCTGTGTATATCACAATGCGCGAGCGAGTTGCCGTTGCTTGTCGATGTAAACACAACACCATCCCACTGGCCCGGTATGCGGTCATACGGAAGGTACGAGAACATTCTGTCAGTGCGGTCGCCACGGAAAACAATAGGCGCATCAACTGTTCCCTCTGCCTTCAGAGTTCCGCCAACTTTAAGGAATGCCTTGTCGTGAAAATACAGTATTGTACCAGGAGCAAGCGAAAGAGTCACACCTGGTGCCACTGCAAGGCTGTCATAGACCACATAGTGACCTGCCGTAAAGGTTGTATCGACAAGTATATTCCGCCCATGCAGGAAGGTTACATCGCGTCCGTACGCTAGCAGCAACAAACTTTGCTGCACCCCACTTTCAAGGGTAAAAAGCAAGGAGTCCTTGACCATCAATGGTATATCCTCGCCATTACGGTCTATGTTTACAGATGCAAGCACATAGATGCTGTCCTTGGCACGGATTTCAAGGTCGTGCATCATGGTGCCGTACTGGCCGTCAACAAGCACGCTGAATGGAGAGTCTTCACCACCGCAGAGCTGCACGCTGCTTATGCGCAATGAATTCTCGTTGCGGTTACGCACCACGAACTTGGCCGTCGGAGACATCACCTGGGTAAAAAGGGTATCGAACGAAACGGTATCGCACGAGAATTCCAGACGCAACGAGGGACTGGAAGAGAAATCGGCATCCTCGTTACAGGAAACGAGGAATACCGACATCATACTCATATATAAAAGTATCAGTTTCTTTATCATCGCTTTTAATCATGTAGTGTATTAACGATGAAAAGCATTCTTTATTGCATTACTTTACCGGTGCATTCGAGAGCAACAGCAACAGATGACGCCACCAACGCTCGGTTGAAGCGATGTGCAGACGCTCATCTGGCGAGTGCACGCCACGCATTGTGGGGCCGAACGAAATCATGTCGAGATGGGGCGCTTTCTCAAGGAAAAGGCCACACTCAAGACCGGCATGAATAGCCTTGATCTTAGCTTCATCGCCAAACAGTTGTTTGTATGTATCGCATGCCACTTTGAGAATTTCGGACTTCATGTTTGGCTTCCAGCCGGGGTATTGTCCCTTTGTGACAACCTTTGCGCCGGCAAGTTCAAATGCTGCACGCACTGAATATGAAACAAAATCGCGGGCAGATTCAATAGAACTGCGCTGGCTGGTTGTGATAGTTATCACATTATCTGATGTGCGTTTGATTGACGCGAGATTGCTTGATGTCTCAACCAGACCTGGAACATCTTGGCTCATTGCAAAGACACCGTTGAACACTGCACACACACAGCGCAGGAGTTTGTCGGTTACAACAGGGTCGATGGCGCGTGCAACAGGATCGGTACTCTGCAATGTGAAACGCATTGTTGGTTCTGTCACGCTGTACTCGTCCTGAACCTCGGCTGCAAAAAGATTGAAGTCAACACGCACATTCTCCTTATCGGCCGCAGGGATTGCAAACACAGCTGACGCATCGCGTGGAATTGCATTATGCAGGCTACCACCAGTTATATCGCAGAGGTGGAATTCATACTTATCGGCTACACGCGCAAGGAAACGGCAAAGCAGTTTGTTGGCATTGGCGCGATTCTTGTTGATATCGTCGCCCGAGTGACCGCCTGTGAGGGCATTGATGTCGACCTTCATAAAGAAGAGGTCGCTGCCAACGTTTGTCCATTCATGCTCGAAAGCGGCATAGTTGCACACGCCACCGGCACAGCCAATGAACATCTCGCCCTCGTCCTCACTGTCAAGGTTTACAAGGATATCGCCCTGCAGAAGTTCTGGTGCAAGCGCCTCGGCACCGGTAAGACCGGTCTCCTCATCAATTGTAAAAAGGCAATTGATGGGACCATGCTGCAAGGTTTTGTCGGCAAGAATTGCCATTGCAGCAGCAACACCGATACCGTTGTCGGCACCAAGGGTTGTACCCTGCGCCTTGAGCCACTCCCCATCGACCCAAGCCTTGATAGGATCCTTGGTGAAATCGTGCTCTACATCGGGGCGTTTGTCACACACCATATCCATGTGCCCCTGCAGGATGATTGTCTTCCTGTTCTCGTAACCGGAAGATGCAGGTTTCTTTATCAATACATTGCCAACCTCATCGGCAATGGTTTCATAACCGAGTTCCTTACCAAAGTTCTGCAGATAGGCCGAAATCTGCGCCTCATTCTTTGAACCGCGTGGAATCTCATTTATCTTCATAAAGTACCCGAAAAGTGCCTCGGGCTGCAAATTCAACTTTTCCATATCCAGAATTTGTTTAAATAGGTTAAAACCTTTTGGTGATTTTGTAAAATATTGTTAATTATTCATTTCCGCTGCCCTTTTTTACTTTTTTTTGGTATTTCGTCCAATAACGGGACAATAAAAAGCACTATCTTTGCAGCACCTATCGAGAAAAAACCTTTTTTTGCTTACTACACTACAAAGTTAATAGAAATGTTCAAAACTTTACTATTTACATTGTTAATTATTGCAATATGCGTTGCGTTGCTTGCCATAAAGGTTATAATGAAGAAAAACGGCAGGTTCCCCAACACGCATGTTGGAGGCAACAAGGAGATGCGCCGGAGAGGCATCAAGTGTGTACAGTCGCAAGACAGGGACGCACGCAGGAAGAACCCTATGGCTGTAAATGAAAGAAGAGAAAACAGATAAACAAAACAGCAACTATGAAAACCACAAAGAAATTTATGCTGCTGGCTGCATTGGTGTTTACCCAATTGCTTTTCACACAATGTTCATCAAATAATGACAAGGCATGCAGTTGTTCGCAAACAGACATTGAATGTACAGAACCCAGCGACAGTTCTGCTACTGCAATTGCACATGCAGGTTCACACCCTGTCTGCAACATAAGGATTGCTTATGTCGACTATGACTCACTGCTTACAAAATACAAGTTTGCACAGGAGATACAGAAGGAGCTTATCCGCAAGGAGATGAGTTTCAACAACACTATTGAGAACGAGAGGAAAAGCCTACAGGAAGAGGCTGCGGCTTTTGAGCAGAAAGTACAGAACAATGTCTTCGCAACACAGGAGCGCGCACAGGCCGAGTATGAGAAAATAATGAAGAAAGACCAGGAACTGTTACAGCGCAGTCAGTCAATGATTGCAGAACTGGAGGAGTACAGGAATACAAAATATAACGAACTGACCCTGAATATCAACAACTACATCCAGGAGTACAACAGCGAAAAGAAGTATGACTTTATCCTCACCAAGATTGGCGGCAACATGCTTTATGCCAACGATGCCTTGAACATCACCGACGATATTGTCAAGGGCTTGAATGCAAAAAAATAACACAGTTACACAAGTATCGAGACATACGAAAAAACCGAGCCGTGGCTCGGTTTTTTCGTATGATTTCTTTACTATATCAATATTTCTTGTGTGGCATCTTGTGAGGTGCAATCATGTTCTCGGGACGCAGCAGATCATCGAGTTCCTCCTGCGACAGCAGGCCTTCCTCAAGGACAAGGTCATAGACACTGCGGTTCTCCTTGAGCGCTCGTTTTGCAATCTTCGCGCTGTTTTCATATCCAAGTACGGGGTTGAGTGCTGTTACAATACCAATGCTGCCCATAACAAGTTCCTTGCAATGGCCCTCGTTTGCGGTAATGCCATCGACACACAGTACACGCAGGCGTGTCAGACCGCGCAACAGCATGCGTATTGACGAAATGATTGAGTGTACAATCACCGGTTCCATTACATTGAGTTGCAACTGTCCGGCTTCGGCAGCGAAGGTAACTGTGAGGTCATTGCCAATAACACGGAAGCATATTTGGTTAACCACCTCGGGAATAACCGGGTTCACCTTACCAGGCATGATACTTGAACCAGGTTGCATTGGAGGCAGATTGATCTCATTGAGGCCACAGCGTGGACCGCTTGAGAGCAGGCGAAGGTCGTTGCAGATTTTTGACAACTTCACAGCAAGACGCTTCAACGCCGATGAGTACATCACTGTTGAACCGGCATCGGGAGTAGCCTCGACAAGGTTGCCGGCCAGCACAAACGGTTTGCCAGAGATTGCGCGCAACGCATCGACACAAGCCTGGGCATAGCCGGGCTCGGTGTTGATACCTGTACCAATTGCCGTAGCACCCATGTTCACTTCAAGGAACAGACGCGCCATCTCGTTCAGGCGGCTAACCTCTTCCTCAAGCGTAGCGGCAAATGCTTCAAACTCCTGCCCCAATGTCATTGGCACGGCATCCTGCAACTGGGTGCGACCCATCTTTATCACTTGACTGAATTCTTTGCCCTTGGCACGGAATGATTCAATAAGGCGCTTGAGTTCACGCACTAAATCCTCATTATGCAGTATGAAGCAGAGCTTGAACGAGGTTGGATAGGCATCGTTTGTAGACTGCGAGAGGTTTACATGGTCATTGGGGTGGCAGTACTGATACTCACCTTTCTGATGTCCCATTATCTCAAGTGCGCGGTTCGCTACAACCTCATTTATATTCATGTTTGTAGATGTTCCTGCACCACCCTGCATGAGATCAACCGGAAACTGGTCTACCAGCGCACCTTCCATAATTTCCTCACAGGCCTTCTTTATGGCCTTGCCAATCTTCTCATCAAGTGTACCAAGCGACACATTCGCATGCGCCGCCGCCCACTTTACCATTGCAAGAGCCTTTACATAATAGGGATGGTCACTAATAGTAATTCCGGATATATCCTTGAAATTAACTATCGCGCGCAGTGTCTGCACTCCGTAATAAGCATTGGCAGGGACCTGAATCTCGCCTAATGAATCATGTTCAAGACGTGTTTTCATCATTGCAACTTTTTTAGTTAAAAACAAACAGGGCAAAGAAATTGTTCAGCAGAAACGCCAATTCTCGCCCTACCGATATGCGAAGATATAAATTAAATATTGTAACAAGCAATTTATACCGGTAATTTTTAGGAAGCTGGTTGAAATTTATTCCACGAATGACTCAGCCTTCTCCAAAGTCACGAAAATAAAAAAAGGAGAACTTTCGTTCTCCTTTGAGTAGCGGGGGAAGGGATCGAACCTCCGGCCTTTGGGTTATGAGCCCAACGAGCTACCACTGCTCCACCCCGCGGTGCATTTCTTAAATCTGATGCAAAGGTATAGTTTTTTTTCATATCTGCAAAATTTTCGGACAAAAAATTGCATTCTGTAATTGAAAAAAATGTCCAAACATGTAAAAAAGCACTAAAAACATGTTATTATGACAAATTTCAACGCCGTTACTTTGCACAAAATTGCACAATTGTGTAATTTTGCAAAGAATTAGAAGTTATACCAATTTATGTCCACAATAGAAACCAGGGAACAGATTATCAATGTCGCGCGCAGGCTTTTCTCAAAGCAGGGCATCGGCAACATAACCATGAACGATGTGGCAAAGGCCGCAAATAAGAGCCGTCGAACGCTGTATACATATTTCCAGAGTAAAGAGCAGTTGCTGGAGGCAAGCATTGAGATGGAGGTGAAGAAGATTTCAGCAGCCGTAACCAAGGTTGCCATGTCAAAAATTCCAGCCGACAAGAAAATCATAAAGCTCGTTTTCGTGCGCCTACAGATGACACGCAACATCGTGCGTCGCAACGGTTGTCTGCATTCCGATTATATTCTCATTGTGGAACACATTCGCAAGACTTTCGATGCAAAGGAGATTGCTCTGTTCCGCCACATCATATCCGAGGGCAACCAGAAAGGAATCTTCAACAGCGAAAGCCCCGACCTTGCCGCACGTTTCCTGCACTTCTGCCTCAAGGGCATTGAGATACCGTTCATCAACGGCATCATAAACCGCAACAACGACGACAAGTTCGTGTACCATTTCACTGAGAGAGTCATACTCAGCGCACTTGGTCACAAATCCACAGTAAACATACAATAAACCATGAAGGTACTATACGAAGACAACCACATAATTGTCATTAACAAGGCTGCCGGCGAGATTGTACAGGGCGACAAGACCGGCGACGCGTCATTGTGCGACACAATGAAACAGTACCTCAAGGAGAAATATGCCAAGCCCGGCAATGTCTTCATTGGCCTGCCCCACAGGCTCGACCGCCCCGTGAGCGGCATCGTGGTATTTGCGAAGACAAGCAAGGCTCTTGAGAGACTGAACCGCATGTTCAGCGAGGGTGCAGTCAAAAAGATATATTGGGCACTCACCAAAGGAATACCCACTCCTGCCGAAGCTGACATTGAGAGCTGGATTCTGCGTAATGAAAAGATGAACAAGAGTTTCTCCTACCCCAAGGAGGTTAAAGGCGCAAAACGCGCCCTGCTACACTACAGACTTGCTGCTGCATCGCAGAATTATAACCTGATTGAGGTGGAACTGAAGACCGGCCGCCACCACCAGATACGCTGCCAGCTCTCGTCAATAGGCTGCCCCATCAAGGGAGACCTGAAATATGGCGCACAGCGCTCCAACCCCGACGGCAGCATCTCACTCCACGCACGCTACATTGAGTTTACACACCCGGTGTCAAAAGAGACTATTGCAATAACCGCCCCACTGCCAAGCGACAAGTTATGGCAGAGTTTCGAGGGATAAATGGCGTTTATCTCACTCCACGGTTCTTCAAGACGACATAAATAATCACAGGCGCGCCCACGAGTGGAGTAACTGCGCCCAAAGGCAAAGGAGTGGCATTGCCGGGTAATTGGCAAACCAAATTACATAGCAATGCAACGGATGCACCCAGTATCATGGTAGATGGTATGAGTTGGGCATGATTGTTGCTGCGGAGCACTATTCGGGCTATATGAGGAACTGCCAGTCCAATAAATGACACCGGTCCACAGAAAGATATGACAACTGCAGTCAGCAAGCCGGCTACACATAGCGCTGCACAACGCACACGCTTGACATTGATGCCTAAATTCACTGCATACGCATCACCCGCCTGCATGGCATTCAATGGTTTGATCATCAAGAGAGAGAAAAGCAGAAGCACAATTGCCACCGGAGCAAAAAAGGCGATTTTATCCATGGTTACGCCGCTAAAATTGCCCATTCCCCAAACTGTGTAGGACTGCACTCCATCGGCTGTAGAGAAATAGTTCAGCAATGTAATGGCCGATGATGTTATATAACTAACTGCAACACCGGCAATCAACAAAAATATATTATTACGCAGCAATGTTGACAGTGACATTATTACAAGCATAATAAGTAGTGCACCGATAAAAGCACCGCACAAGACTGCCAAATGGCCTGACAGCCCAAAAGTTGAAACGCCACACAGCATGACTACAGCCACTCCAAGGCCTGCACCGCTGTTCACACCAAGCACCTCGGGGCCGGCAAGGGGATTACGAAGCACCGTTTGAAGCAACAAACCGGCTACAGATATCGAAGAACCGGCAAGCACAGCTGTGAGCGCCTGAGGCAAACGCAGCTCAAGCACCATTACACTCCACCTCCATTCGCTATCATTGCCTGTTATTATTGACAACACCTCACTGAATGGTATACTGACACTACCATAAGATAGATTTGCCAAGAAGAGCAATAGCAGTGACAACAACGCCAGGATGTAGGCAAAGGTCTTTTTATCAATACATTTTCTCATAATAGCGCAGAGTATAACCGGGAAGTATTTCGGGATGGAATATTGAAACCAGTTCTTTCAAAAGAATCTCGGGATGGAAAGAGGTCTCTTCGAAAAGTCTTTTACGATATGTATTGCAGGCATATATTTTACGTTCCTTGAATGGTTTGAAATATGCATAGCCACCATATTCCGCCTGAAGAGTTCCATATGTCTTATCTTGCTTTGAGTTGTATTTGAACAGCCAGATATCGGCATCACAGGCCTTGTCGAACACAAGTTCGTAGGAGAGAGGAACAGAACCGCCACCTTTATTGTAAGAGAAAATGTAATCGGCACCGGCGTCGGCATACATGCGCCCCATAGTACTCTCGCCACACGGCACATACCAAACCGAACTACTTGCAAGTTCACACATCAATCTGGGTCGTTCTGATATGCTCTTCACAGATCCAGATAACGATTCATACTCGGAAGAGACTGCCAAAAATAGAGAATCTGCACTTGCTGCTACCCCGAACAGACGTCCATAAAACCGCATCCACTCGGCACACCCCAACGGCGAGGTTTCCATATAATCAGCACACAGCAAGAGTGGATATCCCAGATTTTCAAGTTTGTCAAGATTAGCATTTTCGTATGGCAAAACAAAAATTGCGTCGGGCGACAACTGCACGACGTGCTCGCTATTAACATTCAACGAACTGCCACAATCCACTATAGCCCCGGATGCAAGCCCTTGGGAGACTGCATCATTATATAAATATTGAGTGTCGCAAGCCCCTTTTATGGCCTCATCCACTCCTAATTCACAGAGAAGCCTGGCATGTACTCCTGAAAACAGCACCACTTTTTCAAGCGGAGTACGCAGCACTACACCCGAAGGTAAGTTCTTGGGAAGTTCCGCATCGGACGGCACAAGCAGATAGCGCTGCATTATACCCTCGCCCCATGGATTGGCAATATCAACCACCGTATACCCGTCACATTCAACCATTGTAAGAAGCGAGGAACTGCGCATTGGCACAACATCACCTTCGACCGGCGAATGTTTTTCCTTGTCATTGATGCACGACACAACCATGACAGAAAATGCCATTAAAAAAAGAACATGTTTGATTTTATCAAGCATCGTTGTCGTTCATTACAGAAAGTTGCTGACGGATGCTCTCGGAATGAATGAGCTCAAAAATCTCGCGCACGGCATCGGCCTCGATTCTAGCGTCTGCACAGAATTTCATATAACGCTCCATTATCTCGTTATAACGGTAGGGTTGGAAAACGACCATGCCCTTCTCTCGTTTCAGTTCGCCAATCTCTCTTGCTATTTCCATGCGTTTTGATAACAATTTCATCAGTTCATTGTCAATCTCATCAATTTGCCTGCGATAACCCTGAAAATCGGTACCGTCGACAGCAACTGTACGACGTACAAGTTTACCGAGTATCGCCACAAGTTCATCGGGAGTAACCTGCTGACGCGCATCACTCAAGGCACAATAGGGATTGCAATGCGTCTCAATCATCAAGCCATCGAAATTCAAGTCCATTGCCTGCTGCGAAAGTGAAAGTATAAGTTCACGTTTACCGGCAATGTGGCTTGGGTCACACAAAAGTGGCAATCCCGGGAAACGACGGTGAAGTTCGATGGGGAGCTGCCATTGTGGCGCATTGCGGAAACATTTCTCGCCATATGAAGAGAACCCCCTGTGTATTGCGCCAATGCGCGTTATTCCGGCATTTACTAGGCGCTCCATTGCACCAATCCACAATTCAATATCGGGATTCACCGGATTTTTCACAAGCACAGGTATATCACATCCACGCAAGGCATCGGCTATTTCTTGTACTGCAAAGGGGTTCGCGGTAGTACGCGCACCGACCCAAAGCACATCAACGCCGGCACAGAGTGCTTGCTCTACATGTTCAGCAGTAGCAACCTCGGTTGCAATGTACATACCCAGCTCACTTTTTACCCTTGCAAGCCATGGCAAGCCATCCTTGCCTACCCCCTCGAAACAGCCTGGGCGTGTACGGGGTTTCCATATACCAGCCCTAAAGATGTTGACTCCACGGCTCTTAAGTTCCGTCGCCACCTGCATCACCTGCTCCTCACTCTCGGCACTGCAAGGACCGGCAATAACGAGAGGTTGACCACCTGTATTGAATATATCTATCTTGTCAAATTTCATAAACCGGAAATTTTAGGAAAAAGAGTTTTGGCATTGCCGGTCGTCACGGCTGCTATTTGCTCTACTGAACAGCCATACAGCCCCGAAAGGAAATCGGCAATATGCGGTACATAGGCGCTCTCGTTACGCTTTCCGCGTTTGGGCACGGGGGCAAGGTATGGAGAATCCGTCTCTAGTACAACCCTTTCAAGCGGCACAGATTTCAAGACTTCGGGTAGAATGGATTTCTTATATGTGACAACTCCACCTATACCCAAATAGAAGCCGTCAAAGGAGAGCAGTTTGCATGCCTCGTCTTCACTACCCGAGAAGCAATGGAACACACCACGCAGCCCACGACCACGGTAGCTGTCCATTATTGCATACAATTCATCGAATGCGCTGCGCGAGTGGATTACCAACGGCAAGCCCATCTCCAAGGCCCACTCTATTTGCCTGCTGAAAACATCCTTCTGTTCTCTTTTTTTAGTATCGTCCCAATAGAAATCGAGGCCCACCTCACCAATTGCAACAAAGCGGTCATCAGACTTCAACAGGCTATACATTCTGTCAAGCACAGAATCATAATCATTACCAAGTTCCGTCGGATGCAGACCAATCATTGGATAGCATACTCCCGGAAAGGAATCGCACATATCCAACAACGGTTTCAACGACTCTTCATTTATTGCCGGCAGACACAAAGTTGAGACACCTGCGTCAATTGCACGCTGCACAGTCTCTACTCTGTCTGCATCAAATTCAGTTGTAAAAAGGTGGGCATGTGTATCAACAAACTCAATCATCTGCAGCGTTCTTTTTTATGGCCCTGTCAGGGCGATAATAATAAATTACACCATATTCGGAGCAGCGTTTTATACGCGCCTCACCACTTAATGAAACAAAGGCGTTCTCGACCTCACCCCAAATTTCATATATAAGTTCATCAACGCCATAACGCATGTTTGAGATATTGGCAAGAGCTTCGGCTGTACGGGTCTGGAGCATATGCTGCCTATCATACATCTCCTTGAAAATCTCAAAGACAACAGACACACGCCCCATAGTGGGGTTATATATGGGCACGCCACCTTCGGCCTGCCTACGCTGTTCCCCGACAATAATCTTTTGTCCCCATTCCAGCACCGAAGCCTCGGAAAATAGATTGGGAACAGTATCCTCATTCTCGGGTAAACCATAATAGAAGCGCTTGGCACGCGCTATCTCGCCACGCATTATGGACATACTCAACACCTGAATGAAGTGCGACACATACATTCGTGCCTTTTTAAGTGCAGCCTCATACTGCTCATTGCCTTTCTTTGAAGACTGTTCTGTAACACAGCGCTTGTATACCGCCACCTCACGCGAAAAGCGCTCGAGCAGCTCCTTCGCCCTGTGATAGGTGTTATGTGTAAGCACCTGTGTATACACTCCACCCTTGACGCTACTGTCTACAGCAGCTTTCAACGCGCGTATGCGTGCCTGATCAGTTTTAGGCAATCTGCGATAAGGCATCCTTGTATATATATTATAGATTACGGTTCAGAATTGTATTGGCAAACTCCTTGAGTGCCGTCTTTTTCTCCTCGGGAACAGATATGCCGTCCATATACGCATCACACTTGGCAAAGAGTTCATGGATTCGTTTTTCGCAAGCCTCCTTCACGCCAAGTTCGTTATACATGGCTGTGAACCACGCAATTTTCTCCTGTGGATCAAACTCCTCCTTTTCCATCCACGCCTTCATCTGTGCAAGTTGGGCTGGCGAAGCAAGGTTCATTGCTGTTATCAAAAGGAATGTCTTCTTGTTGCAGCAGATGTCACCACCTATCTTTTTGCCAAAGAGTTTTTCATCGGCATAAACATCGAGCAAGTCATCCTGCAGTTGGAAGGCCAAGCCCATTGTCTCGCCATATTTGTAGAGGTTCTGCTGGTCATTCTCACATGCACCGGCCAGAATACCGCCTAATCTTAACGAAGTTGCAAGCAATACTGAAGTCTTCAGGCGAATCATCTCCATATACTCCTGTTCTGTAACATCGTCACGTTTCTCAAAGTCAAGGTCATACTGCTGGCCGTCACCAATTTCCTTTGCAGTTTCGGTAAAAAGCGAAAGCATTGCCGGCAACTTGTCGGCAGAAACATGAGACAGGAACTCGTAGGCAAGAACGAGCATTGTATCGCCCGAGAGTATCGCTGCGGTATCGCCCCACTTGGCACAGACAGTTGGTTTACCACGACGAATCACCGCTCTGTCCATCACATCGTCGTGAATAAGGGTGTAGTTGTGATAGGTCTCCACAGCAACTGCCGGATACAAGGCCTCATGCACACATTCCTTATACATATTATAAGCCAACAGAAACAGTACCGGACGCACACGCTTTCCGCTCTGCTCCAGAGTGTAACGTACTGGAGCATATAGTTCACGCGGCTCGCGCTCAAACTCAAGATTGTCTATAAACCCATTGACAATATCCCTTAATTCCTTCCAAGTATACATAGCATTTTTAATTATTAAAAAAAGAGGCTGCAACGCAGCCTCTTTTCTATATTGTTATCAAATTTTACTGCAAACGGAAGTTAACCGGCAATACAAATTTTACACGCACTGGCTTACCGGACTGGCGACCAGGCTTCCATTTTGGCATCAGCTCAACAACTCGGATAGCCTCCTTGTCAAGGTAAATGTCACCTGCGGACCTGATAACCTCTACGTCCTGAATAGAACCGTCGGAGTTTACAGTAAACTTCACGTATGTCTTACCCTGTGAATTGTTATCACGTGATACACGAGGATACTTGATGTTGTCGGCAAAATATTTTGCCAAAGCTTTAGTACCACCTGGGAATTCAGGATTCTCCTCCGCTACGTCAAAGATTTGTTCCTCTTCAACTTCCTCTTCAACATATACGAAATCAGTCTCCTCAACATCGGCATACTCGCTCATATCCTGAACTGATACAAGCTCCTGCTCGTCGATTTCAACCTCATCTTCTACGACCTTGATAACATCGACAATCTTCTTTGCCTGTGGTGGAGGTGGAATTACCTTTTTCTCAAGAACCAATGGGGGAATTTCCTCCATAACAACTACAATTTCGTCTTTTGTATTCCTTTTTGCAGCAGGCTTTTCATCTTCATCTTTCTGAGTTGTAAATTCGATTCCTGCAAACAGCACAGCCAAAGCCAATATAAAGCCCAACAACAGCCAGGTTGTACGATTCTGCTCCAAATCAACCTTTGCGCTTTTCTTTACTTCAAGCAGTTCTGCGCCTTTCAATTCCTGTTTTTTAACTTTGTCCATTATCGTATTTGTATATATTTTTTGCGAGGTTACAATTTCTATCCGACAAAAATAAACAATATTTTTCAATACACACGATTAAATTCGTCTTTTTTTCATCATTTAATATATTTTATTTTAAAACAAAACATAAAACTGAGCAAACGCCGTTATAGTAATTGATTCCGTAATAGAGTCATTTTATCATTTACCCTATAAAAAAGATGAAAAAAAGCATTATCTTCGCAAAGAAAATAACAACCAGTTTCAAAGCTACACCAAAGGACTATAATTTGAAAATCGCCAGGACCATATTATATTTATTGCTATTCCTGCCGCTGACCGTCAATGCACAGGAAGGCGAAAGCGCATTCAATTTCCTGCGTTTGCCTTATTCGTCACGCGCAGCGGCGCTGGGTGGAAGCAATATCTCGGTAATTGGGGATGACCTCTCACTCTCAATGCATAATCCGGCATTGCTCATAAATGTAGCAGACAAGACAATAGACCTCTCATTCATGACATACATGAGCGGCAGCAAGGTGGCCGGAGCTGCCTTTAACAAGCATTTTGGAGAGCGCTCATCGGGAGCAGTTTCCTTGCGTTTCATTGACTATGGAAAATTCGACGGATATACAGATGATAACATCTACACTGGCACATTCCGTGCCATGGATGCCGAATTAAGTATAATGTATTGCTATCTGCTGAGTGACAATTGGAGCGGAGGTGTTGCCGGCAAGTTCGTCTATTCCCAATATGAAAGTATGAATTCGCTCGCTTTGGGAGTGGATTTAGGACTCAACTACTACAACCCGGACATTGATTTCTCGGCATCGCTAACATTCAAGAATCTTGGCGGACAGGTAAAGACTTTTGAACAGAAGCATGAACTGATGCCAATTGACATACAATTGGGATTTACAAAACGCCTCGCCCATGCGCCAATACTCTTGTCGGCCACACTTGTAAACCTTCACAAGTGGAGTGCCAAGGATTTCTACAATGCCGACGGTAGCGAGGATAACTTTGGCGAGATACTCTTGAAACACATAGTGCTGGGTGCAGATGTGCTCATTGGCAAGAATTTCTATGCGTCAGTTGGTTACAATTACCGATTAGGAAGAGAACTATCTGTAAGCGGACGAGGTTTTGAAGGTTTCAGCCTTGGCGCTGGACTACATATTAATAAGGTTAAATTCGGGGTATCATACAGCAAACTGCATATTTCCGCATCGTCACTACTTTTTAACCTGGCATATTCGCTGTAATAGAAAAGTTTTTGCTACCTTCACACAAAATATATAATCAAAATAAGAATGAAAAAGATTATCATAGCCATCGACGGTTTCTCATCATGCGGCAAAAGCACTATGGCAAAGGCACTTGCACGCAACATCGGCTACCTTTATTTCGACAGTGGTGCAATGTACCGCGCCGTTGCTCTTTACTGCATGCAGAACGGATTGATCAATGACACAAAGATTGACATTGAGACCTTGCGCGGAAAAATGCAGGACATACAGATAACATTTGAGGCAGACCCGGACACTAAGAACTCGCTCACATTCCTTAATGGAGTAAATGTTGAGCATGAAATACGTTCACTCGAGGTTTCACGTTTGGTAAGCCAGGTTGCTGCGCTCGACTTTGTACGCGAGGAGATGGTTGACCGTCAGCGCGAGATGGGAAAGGCCAAAGGCATTGTCATGGATGGACGCGACATTGGAACTACCGTATTCCCCAACGCTGAGATGAAGATTTTCGTTACAGCATCGGCCGAGGTTCGTGCACAACGCCGTTACGACGAGCTCACTGCACGCGGTGACAACGCCAATTTTCAGGAAATCCTTGACAATGTGCTGCAACGCGACCACATTGACCAGACACGCGAGGTGAGCCCACTGAAACAGGCCGAAGATGCATTGCTGCTCGACAACAGCAACATGACACGCGAGGAGCAGATGAACTGGCTCATCGAGAAATTCAACAGCCTCACAGAATAAGAGACAATGCTCAAGATTGAGATAGACGAACATTCAGGATTCTGCTTCGGAGTAACAACAGCAATCAAGAAAGCCGAAGAGGAATTGAACAAAGGCGAAGCGCTCTATTGCCTTGGCGACATTGTGCACAACAGCATTGAATGCGACCGTCTCGAAAAGCTTGGGCTCATAACCATAAACCACGAAGAATTCGCAAAACTACACAACGCCAAGGTTCTTCTGAGAGCACACGGTGAACCGCCTGCGACATACGAGACAGCCAAGAGGAATAATCTTGAAATAATTGACGCCACATGCCCCGTAGTTCTAAAGCTGCAACAACGCATCAATAAGAAATGGCAGGAGACGAACAACGAGGACAGCCAGATTGTCATATATGGACAGGCCGGACATGCCGAGGTTCTTGGCCTTGTCGGACAGACACATGGCGAGGCTATTGTTGTAGAAAAAAAACCTCACATAGAAAACATCGCGAAAGACAAGAATACATATATCTACTCGCAAACGACCAAATCGCTCGAGGGATACAAGTTGATTGTAAACGAGATTACAGCACACATAAACGAAGGTAAGCGATGCGAATCGTTCAACACGGTTTGCGGACAGGTTGCCAACCGTCTCAACGGCATTGGCGAATTTGCGAAATCGCACGAACTCATCTTCTTCGTATGTGGCAAAAAGAGTTCAAACGGACGCATTCTCTTTGACGAATGCAAGAAAATGAACCCCCGCTCCTACCAAATTGAGGGTCCCGAAGATATTGACCTGAAGCTCACATTGGATGTAGAGTCAATAGGCATCTGCGGCGCGACCTCCACACCCAAGTGGCTTATGGAAAACTGCAAACAAACTATAATTAACTATAATAACAAATAATATGAAAAACAAACTTAAATGCGTAGGCATCTTGACATCGGGTGGCGATGCACCTGGTATGAATGCCGCAATCCGCGCCGTCACACGTGCCTGCATCTATCACGGCATTACCGTCAAAGCCATTTACCGCGGCTATAAGGGACTCATGACTGGAGAAATCAAGGAGTTCAAGACCGAGAATGTAAGTAACATCATCCAGCGCGGCGGTACAATCCTCAAGACAAGCCGTTGCGACGAGTTCAAGACCGAGGAGGGACGCGCAAAGGCATACGAGACCTTGCAGAAAGAGGGCATCAATGCTCTTGTTGTGATCGGCGGTGACGGTTCCATCACAGGAGCATATAACCTTGCACGCGAATTCGACATTCCTTGTATCGCACTGCCTGGAACCATTGACAATGACCTTTATGGCACAGACACCACAATCGGTTACGACACAGCATTGAACACAATCATGGAGTGTGTCGACAAGATTCGTGATACAGCATCATCACATGAGCGTCTTTTCATTGTCGAGGTAATGGGACGCGACGCTGGTTTCCTTGCCCTCAACGGAACAATTGCAACAGGTGCCGAGGCATGCGTATTGCCAGAAATCGACCCAGAATTCGAAAAAATCAACCAGTTTATTGCCAACGGTCTGCGCCGTACAAAGAGTAGCAGTATCGTACTCTTTGCCGAGGGCCGCGAAAAGGACTACAACATCATGGAGGTTGCCGAGGGCATGCGCCAGCGCTTCCCCGAACTTGATGTACGCGTATCAATCCTTGGTTATCTGCAGCGCGGCGGTAGCCCTACTGCCAACGACCGCATCCTCGCAAGCCGCCTGGGTGTTGCTGCCGTGGATGCACTGCTCGAAGGTCAGCGCAATGTAATGGTAGGTTTGAGAAACAACGAGATTGTCTATATCCCATTCACCAAGGCAATCAAGGATGACAAACCCATTGACAAAGATACAGTACGAGCACAGGAGATTCTTGCATCGTAAAAAAAATGGTTTTCACATACAAATAGTGGAGAACTTCACAAAGTTCTCCACTATTTGTATATTACCACATCCATCATCACATCATGCTTCTCGACCGGAATTTCATCCACCAACTGCTCTTTGTAACAAACCCCTATCTTCAATGCCGAGAAATCGTTTTGCGAGAGGTACTTGTCATAGTATCCCTTTCCGCGTCCCATGCGCGCACCGTTTTTTGTAAAAGCCAATCCGGGGACAACAACAGCGTCTATTTCATAAGGCGCAACCGGCAGGGAGTCCTGGGGTTCATTTATTCCAAAAGAGCCAATAGCCATTGATTCCTTCTCATAACAATAGAAATTCATGACATCGCCCTCGACACGGGGCAGTACAACAGAAACAATTACGGAAAGAGACTCCACCAACGGCCACACATCGGGTTCATACCCAAGTGGGGAAAAAAGAGCTACCACACGGGCGTTGCTCACAGCAAGATGCTTCCTCACCTCGTCGCAGATAGCTACAGAGCGCATGTATTTGTCATTGGCTTCAAGCAAAGACACTCTTTCTCGCACCTCGCGCCTTAACATTTTCTTGTCACTCATCACCATATACGTTCGCATCAAAGAAGTCAAGCACCTTACTGGCTGCAGCAAAAGATGTAATCTTGCCCTGCTGCAGCAACTGTTCATATCGGGAAAGAATATCCTGCATGTCTGGGGTGTTATAGAAACGCGACTTCAACTGCTCGTCAATAGCCTCGTACATCCAATATTTCTGTTGGTAACGACGGCGTTCATCGAACCACCCATTCGCCTTAACCTTCGCGACATAAGAATCAATCATGCCCCAAACCTTATCAATATCCAAGTCAAAGAAACCCGAGTATGTCTGCACCTCGGGACGCATTCCACTTGCCGGCATCGGGAACAGCTGCAACGCATTCCTATAATGCACGGCAGCACGTCTAGCCTCATCAACATTGTCACCATCGGCCTTGTTTATCACAATACCATCGGCCATCTCCATGATTCCGCGCTTGATTCCCTGCAGTTCATCACCGGCACCTGCAATCTGTATCAAAAGAAAGAAATCGACCATAGAACACACTGCAGTTTCGCTCTGCCCCACGCCAACTGTTTCAACAAAAACAGTATCGTAACCGGCAGCCTCGCACAGGATTATCGTCTCGCGCGTCTTGCGCGCCACACCACCCAACGAACCGGCCGAAGCGCTAGGACGGATAAATGCACGGGGATGGATTGACAACCTCTCCATACGGGTCTTATCACCCAAGATACTTCCCTTGCTACGCTCACTACTGGGGTCAACTGCAAGCACGGCAAGCTTGCCGCCTGTATTCGAAAGGAGATGCATACCAAAAGCATCAATTGAGGTGCTCTTACCAGCACCGGGAACACCTGTTATACCCACACGAAGTGAATTGCCCGAATATGGCAGAGACTTCTCGACCACCTCCTGCGCCATAGCCTGGTGCTCGGGTAACAGACTCTCAAGCAATGTCACAGCACGGCTGAGCACGGTTACATCACCACGCAGAATACCCTCGACATAATCGTTCACCGACAACTGTGCTGCCTTTTTGCGACGCATTGTTGGCAAATAAGGATTGACCGAACCAAGAGCCTCCACTCCGTCGTTCACTTTAAGCCCCTTGTAAGCCTCGTTATTTTCGGGATGTTCCATAAACAAGCATTTTCATCACTTGCGAAGATAGCAAATATGAGACGTAAAAACAACAGAGCCACCTAAAAAGGTGGCTCTGCATATTCAAATTATCTATAAGGATTACTTGTTCAAAGCAAAACTGTTCATCATGCACTGACGAGCAAGTTCAACACCCTGAGCATCCATAGTAATATCCATTACATCACCGTTCAAAAGGAAGAGTTGAGCATTGTTGCCGTCAACAATCTTAATAAGTTGTGTTGTCTGGTTGTTGTACTCTGCACTCCAAATCTGGGTTTCCTCATCAAACAGAATATTCATTGAGTTCTCACCGTTAGATAGTTTGTAGCCATTCTCCAATGCTGTAACCTCAACGTCCTGTCCCTGAGCGTTCTTCACAATCTTTGTGTCGCCAACATTAGCAACAGCCTTTTTGCCAGTCCAGAACTCAATTGAGTTGAGCACTACTGCATCTACAAATATCGAAATTTCATAAACAGGAACAATATGACATGCTATAAACACAAGCTCATTTACCCATTTATTACCAATATTACTATTCCAATCCTTAATTTTGTTTGTCAAGTGGAAAGAACCGATACAAGACGAGAACAAGATAGTTGCAGAAAGCAATAACGCAGATAATTTCAAAGACTTTTTCATAGTTATATAAATTAAGGTTAATAAAATTGCAAATGATAAAATACAACTTGCAACTCCGCAAATTTATCAAAAATTCATTAAAAACAACATTTTTTGAGTTTTTATTTCACACTGCGCAAAAAAATGATGGAATAACGGCAATTATATAAAAAAACGGATCCCGATCCCGGGATCCGTTCATACAGCTAATAAACCTGAGTGCATTAAAGTACACCGTTCGCTACAAGCGCCTTTACAAGCGAGTAGAATTTCTCTACAGTAGGAATCTCAACGCGCTCTGTTGGAGAATGAGGAGACATCAGCGTAGGGCCGAATGATACCATATCCATCTTTGGATAGTTTGTAGAAATGATACCACACTCCAAACCGGCATGTATAACGCGTACATCGGGTAACTTGCCGAACATGTCATTGTATGCAGTCTTCAGCGCCGCCAACAATGGAGAGTTCACATTTGGCTGCCAGCCACTGTAGCCACCGCTGAGTTCAACTTTCATACCCGCCATTGCGAAGCAACTTGAGAGCTGCAATGCAAGGAACTCCTTCATAGTATCGCAAGAGCTGCGTGCAAGGATATTAATCTCGGCCTTGCCCTCACCGATTGTAACAATTGAGAGGTTGCTTGAAGTCTCAACTGTATCGGGGATTGTCGGGATGAAACGCAACACACCGTCGTGGCAAGCAAGGATAACATCAACAAGGTTGTCCTGTATTTCCTGTGGCACAACTGTTTCGGGCATTTCGGTCTCACTTACAGTAATAGTGATACCCTCCTCAATCGTTGCATACTCGCTATTGTAGAGCGCTTCGTACTTTGCTGCAATCTCCTTGAGCTCATCGATAGCCTCCTCGGGCAATGTGAGTACAACCTCGCAACTTGCGGGGATAGCATTGCGCATATTACCGCCGTTCCAACTTGCAAGTACTACTGCAAGTTCGTCCATAGCCTCGCGTACAAAACGCGCCATCAGCTTGTTGGCATTACCACGGCCAGCGTTGATCTCAAGACCTGAGTGACCGCCACGCAAGCCCTTAAGCTGAACGCGCACTGCAACATCGGCATCGTCACTCTCTTCCTCCATAAACTCCATAGAAGCTGAGATGTCAAGACCGCCGGCGCAACCAATGTAGAGAACACCTTCCTCCTCTGAATCAAGGTTCAAAAGGAGTTCACCCTCGAGTTCGCCGCCCTTGAGACCGAAAGCGCCAAACATTCCAGTCTCCTCATCAGCAGTGATGAGCGCCTCAAGAGGACCATGTTGCAATGAAGAATCCTCCATGATAGCCATGATTGCTGCAACACCAAGACCGTTGTCTGCGCCAAGTGTCGTATTGTCGGCATAGAGCCAATCACCCTTCACAACGGTTGTAATAGGGTCGTTCTCAAAGTCGTGCTTACTGTCTGGGGTCTTCTGTGGCACCATATCCATGTGTGCCTGCAGAATAATTCCCTTTCGGTTCTCAAGACCTGGAGTAGCAGGCTTGCGCATGATGATATTGCCAGCCTCGTCCTGCCAAGTCTCAACATTGATACTTTTGCCAAAATCGAGCAAATATTTCTGAATTTTCTCAAGGTGGCCCGATGGACGAGGCACCTGGGTCAACGCCTCGAAGTGCTTCCACACCTCGCGTGGTTGAAGATCTTTAATTGTAACTGCCATAATACAAAAGTTAATTATAAATATTTATGCTTTTATTTTCCTTTGATTAACACCTCTGAAACGCAAAGAGACAATACCATATATACCCAAGACTGCCACGAGCAACGTCTGTGTGCCATGCACTATCAACGCAAAAACGCCCGCGTCTGTTTCCGAGATGCCATAAAGTACCATTATGCTGATTATTACATAGTGCCATGGACCGGCTCCATTTGTTGTTGGGACGACAACAGCAATGCTGCCACCGACAAACAACAGCAATGCCGCTGCCACAGACAAATCACTACTAAAGTCAAAACAGAAGAAACAAAGATAGAACTGCATGAAATAGCAAAACCAGATGCCTATGGTCTCAAGCAGGAACAGCCAGCCGTCCTTCATTTTCGTAACCGAGAGTACACCCTCCATAAAACGAGTAATGAAAGATTTTATCTTTTTCCATATTGACAATTTTCTAATAAAAAAGAATGAGAGTACACCAATAGCCAACACCGACAAAAGCGCTATAACTATGCCTGAAACCTCTACTCCGGTATCATTGATAAATGCACTGAACACTTGCCATTGCAACACCACTGCCACAAATGTTATCAACAACACCATGGCTGTATCAAGCATTCTCTCCATGACAAGTGTACCCAAGGCATGGGCAAACGGCACATGCTCATGTTTTTCCAATATCACACAGCGCGACACCTCGCCCACACGTGGCAAGACAAGATTCGCCGCATATGCCACATATACCGAATTCACGCAAACTGCAGACGAAGGATTATACCCCAACGGAGCGAGCGAGAGTTTCCAACGCCAACCCCTTATCACATGACTCATTATACCAAAAGCCGTTGAAAGCGCAAACCAAAAAAGATTCATTTCCTTCAACTCGCTCCACAACTGTGAAAATTTAAAATCCTTGTATACCACATACAGGATAAGCACACCCAGTATGATTGGCAACACGGTTTTTAATGTATAATTGATAATCTTTTTCACAACTTTTGGAACATTTTTAATAGTTTTGGTTAACTTTGCAACATTGCGACAATATGGCCTTGTGCAAGTACCTTCGCAAAGATAAAATAATTATTGAAGAAAAACTGCTTTTTTAAGCATTATTAAATAAAAAAAGCAAGCGGCGATGAAGGAAGTTACAGCAAAGAAAAGATTGGGACAGCATTTTCTCATTGACCTTTCAATTGCAAAGAGAATTGCAGACACTGTTGATGTATGCCCCGGCATACCGGTGTTGGAGGTTGGCCCCGGAATGGGTGTCCTAACCCGTTTTCTGCTTGAGAAGCCCCACGACATCAAAGTTGTAGAGATTGATGAAGAGTCTGTAGCCTACCTTCGCAAGAACATGCCGCAACTGCAGGAGGAGAACATCATCCCCGATGATTTCTTAAAGATGAAGCTCGACCGTCTTTTTGGCGGTGAACAATTCATGCTCACAGGTAATTATCCATATAACATTTCGAGCCAAATATTTTTCAAGATGCTCGAATACAAGGAGTATATACCCTATTGCAGTGGAATGATACAGAAGGAGGTGGGCGAACGCCTTGCGGCCAAACCCGGTACCAAGGCATACGGCATACTGAGCATCTTCATACAGTTGTGGTATGATGTAGAATACCTTTTCACCGTTGACGAAAATGTATTCTCGCCACCGCCCAAGGTGAAGAGTGCGGTAGTACTCATGAAACGCAATACACGCACAAGCCTTGAGTGTGATGAGACACTGTTCCGCAAGATTGTAAAGGGAACATTCAACCAAAGAAGGAAGAAACTGCGCAATTCGATACAGCAGATTGTAGGCAAGGAGTCGTCACTTTTGAGCGACCCGGTTCTCGACAAACGCCCCGAGCAGTTGTCAATCGCCGAATTCATTGAACTCACAAACAAAGTTGAACGCGAACTGGTATAAAAGCGAGAGATTATGACCAAGGAATTCATAAACCACATAAAGGAACTCATTGAGCAAAAAGACTCGGTGCTGTTGCAGGAGGCGGTGTCAAAATTGCACCCAGCCGACATTGCCGAAATTTGCGTTGAGCTCACAACTGAACAGGCGCGTTTCCTCTACCGTCAACTCGACAACGAAACTGCAGCCGACGCCCTCATTGAGATGGATGAGGACTTGCGTAATGATCTGCTCGAAGAACTTCCATCCGAAGCCATTGCCAGACGTTTCGTCAACTACATGGATACCGACGACGCCGTTGAGATTATCCGCGACATGGACGAGGAGAAGCAGGAAGAGGTGCTTTCAAACATCCAGGACATTGAGCTCGCGGGCGACATCGTCGACCTTCTGCAATATGACGAGGACACCGCCGGTGGTCTCATGAGTACCGAAATGGTGGTTGTGAACGGAAATTGGAGTATGCCAGAGTGCCTCAAGGAGATGCGCCAGCAAGCCGAAGAACTTGATGAAATCTACTACATATATGTTGTTGATGACGACGAGCGTTTGTGTGGTCTTTTCCCACTAAAAAAGATGATTACCAGCCCATCGGTATCAAAAGTGAAGCATGTCATGGATACAAAGATCATCAGTGTGGATGTAGACACCCCTATTGACGAAGTGACAATGCTCATTGAAAAATACAACCTTGTAGCAATCCCCGTTGTCGACAAGATCAACCGCCTTGTAGGACAGATTACTGTCGACGACATCATGGACGAGGTTCGCGAACAGACCGAACACGACCAGCAACTCACCGCCGGTCTTACTCAGGATGTCGAGACCGGAGACAGCGTCTTCGTGCAGACTAAGGCACGCCTTCCATGGCTTATTATCGGTATGCTTGGAGGTATCGGTTCATCACTGTTGCTCAACTGCTTCACCAATACCCTTGGTGACCACCCCGAAATGGCACTTTTCATTCCGCTCCTCGCCGGAATGGGTGGAAATGTAGGAACACAGTCCTCGGCCATCGCCGTGCAAGGACTTGCTAACAACTCGCTCAATCCCAAGCACATTTTCAAGCACATAATGAAGGAACTGGTTGTCGCGACCATCAACGCCACGATATTGTCGCTCATGGTCTACATATACAATTTCTTTGTATATGGCCCCGCAGACATCGTAAGCCTCTCCGTACCGCTAAGCCTCTTCGTTGTAGTGCTGTTCGCGTCAAGTTTCGGTACTTTAATACCTATGGTACTAGAAAGAATCAAAATTAACCCGGCCGTAGCCACAGGACCGTTCATACAGATTATAAACGACCTCAGCGGTATGACATTCTATATGCTGATATCAATGATGCTGAGCGAACTTATGTTATAAAGATATGAAAAGACTTAATATCATGACAACAATTGCCGCCATAGCGGTATTGTTGTTTATTACTCCAACCGTTTCAAATGCACAGATCAAGGAATTCAAAGCGTGGCTGAAAGAACCTAAGGGAGAACTCACAAGCCAAAGCTTTTCCAACAAGAAACTCAGCAAAGCCGACTGCATTGAGGCATCATACGCCATAGACTCAATATGGCTCCAAAAGAGCGCCCAGGAACTTGGCGTACAATGGCAGCGAATGACCATTGCCAACGACTCCATAAAGTTGGCTTGCGCATGCCGTGTGTTCGGCATCGCGCCCAAGGACGGACGCAGTCTCTACATCTCCATGCATGGTGGCGGACACTGCCCCAAGGAAGTCAACGATGAGCAATGGATGAACCAGATTTACCTCTACGAACCGGCCGAGGGAGTATACATAGCCCCCCGTGCGCCATGGAACACCTCGGACCTGTGGCACCGCAAGGGACTTGACGAACTGTTGGAGGATGTAATCAGGGCATGCGTGGTATTCGAAGGCGTGAACCCCAACAAGGTATACCTTCTTGGTTACTCGGCCGGCGGCGACGGCGTGTGGCGTGTGGCACCCCGAATGGCCGACAAATGGGCTGCAGCATCAATGATGGCAGGACATCCCGGCGAAGCCGAGCAGATAAACCTGATGAACACCCCATACATGATATGGATGGGTGAGCACGACCATTATTATGACCGCAACACTCTTGCAAAGGAGAAAGCACAGGTCATGGACTCGCTCAGCGCAGCACACCCCGGCAAGTACATACACAGCAACAACATCATCGAGGGCAAAGGCCATTGGATGGACCGTGTAGACACCGCAGCAATAGGTTGGATGGCACAATACCGCCGCAACCCATACCCCAAGGAGATTGTATGGCGTCAGGAGCTCGTCACACGCGAGCACTTCTACTGGCTCACAGCCCCAAGCAATGAGGTAGAGCAAGGCAAGACCGTCATTGCAAGCATCGAAGGCAACAACATCCACATAGAAAAGTGCGACTACACAAGGCTCACAATATATCTCAACGACCACCTTGTAGACCTTGACAAGAAAGTAACCGTTTACTACAACGGCAAGAAGATTGCACGCGTAAAGCCACGCCGCACAATTGCCAACATGTACAACACACTCAACCTGCGCAACGACCGCAGCTATGCATTCCCCTGCATCATAGAGGTTGAGATAGAATAACCCTGAAAGGCGAAAAGGCACACAAAAACCTTTTTTTCTTGAAAATTTAAACCAAATCTTAAAATATCCATTATATTTGCAGAAACTGCAGAAAGACATTGGGGGCTTTCCGTTGCATAAATGGAAAGCCACATTGTTTTTGCATTGCTTTTTATAAACCAAAAAAGTTAGAAGAATGAGCGAAAGTATTAAATCGAATGTACAACCTGAAGAGTTGAACATTGCGAGTACTCCTGAAGAGGCTGTAAATGCCGTTACGACTGATTTCACAGAGCAGAACAGCATCAACGAGGAGACTCCACAAGTACCAGCAGAAGATGCAGCAACAGAAACCGAAGTCGCAAAACCGGTAAGCCGCGAGGAGATTATCGAACGCTTGAAGACAATAGCCGACAGCGACGATGCGCTCAACAACAAGGCCGAGGTCGAGGGACTCAAGGTGCTTTTCTACCGCATGCGCACAGCAGAGATTGAGACAGCCCTCAAAGAGCATATTGCCCAGGGTGGCGAAGAGGCACTTTTCGTACCACAGCTCGACGAGTTTGAGGAGGACTTCAAGCAGTATCTGGGTCAGATAAAGGCAAAGCGCAACGCTTGGTTGGCTGCACAGGAGAAAGAAATGCAGGAGAACTACGAGAAAAAGATGCAGTTGCTCGAGCAGTTGCAGGCACTCGTAGAAAAGGCTGCACAAGGCACTCCCGAGGTAAACGAGTTCCGTACCCTGCAGGCTGCATGGAAAGAGATAAAGAATGTTCCACAGGCCCAAGTTGCACCATTATGGAAGCAATACCAGCTACTCGTGGAGCAGTTCTACGATGTTCTCAAGATAAACAACGAGTTCCGTGAGTATGACTTCAAGAAGAACCTTGAAATAAAGACCAATCTTTGCATACAGGCCGAGGCACTCGCCGGCGAGGAAGATGTAATCAGTGCGTTCCGCCAGCTCCAGCAACTCCACAACGAGTTCCGCGAGACTGGCCCTGTAGCACCCGACTTGCGTGAGGAGATGTGGACACGCTTCAAGACAGCATCCACCATCGTCAACCGCCGCCACCAGGAGCATTTCGAGGCAAAGAAGGAGAAAGAACAGGAGAACCTTGACAAGAAGACAGCAATCTGCGAGGAGATTGAGCAGATGAAGTTTGACGAGTTCACGACATACCAGGCATGGAACAACGCCACACAGCAGATTCTTGACCTGCAGGCAAAGTGGAAGGAAATCGGTTTCGCGCCACAGAAGATGAACCTGAAGATTTTCGAGCGATTCCGCGCGGCATGCGACAACTTCTTCGTGCAGAAAAGCGAATTCTTCAAGGAGACAAAGAACACTCTGGCAAAGAACCTCGAGCGCAAGAAAGAACTCTGCGAGCACGCTGAACAGCTCAAGGACAGCGAGGACTGGAAAGCAACAGCCGACAAACTCACCAAGCTGCAGAAAGAGTGGAAGGAGACAGGCCCTGTTGCACAGAAGCACTCAGAGATACTGTGGAAGCGTTTTGTGAGCGCATGCGACTATTTTTTTGAGAGACGCAACGCTGCTACATCGACACAGCGCAACGCCGAACAGGAGAACCTAAAACTCAAGCGCGAAGTCATAGCAAAGATAAACGCCATCGACACCACCCTGCCCGCCGGCGAGCAGACCAAGCAGCTTCAGGCACTCACACAGGAGTGGAATACCATTGGCCATGTGCCATTCAAGGAGAAGGACAAGCTCTACAAGGAGTACCGCCAGGCAACAAGCGCAATATATGACAAACTTCATATCAATGCTAATGAGCGTAAGCTCGCCAACTTCCGCAACAACATCAGTAAAGGTGCGGGTAGCCTACAACGCGAACGCGAACATCTCATACGCCAGTACGAGGCAATGAAGAACGAGATTGCGACTTATGAAAACAACATTGGTTTCTTGAGCGTATCGAACAAGAAGGGTGCCAGCCTTGTCGATGTAATGCGACAGAAGGTCGAGAAACTCAAGCTCGACGCCAAGGTAATCCTTGACAAGATTCACCTTGTGGAGGACGAAATCGAAAAAGAGTCTAAATAAACAGAACCTAACCAGTACCGCCAGCGGTACTGGTTTTTTCTTGTCTCAAGTAGTATGCATTTTCACTCTCAGGCCTGTTTGCATCCACAAATGAGCCAGCCAAACAAACGCTCCAACCGCCATCGAGGACACATTATGCAACTTTTTTAAAAAATAATTGCGAAAACACTTGCGAAATCAAATATAAAGCAATACCTTTGCACAGCAAAAATAAGAGAGGAGTAAGCTAATTCCAAATGGAAGTTTGGGTGAGTGGCTGAAACCAGCAGTTTGCTAAACTGCCGTACGGGTAACCGTACCGGGGGTTCGAATCCCCCAGCTTCCGCTTAATTTTGCACATGGCGCTTTCGTCTAGTGGCTAGGACACATGCCTCTCACGCATGGAACACGGGTTCGATTCCCGTAGGCGCTACTAAAACTCAAGGCTACAGAGTTTAAAAGTAGCAGACATTTTGAAATATGGCGCTTTCGTCTAGTGGCTAGGACACATGCCTCTCACGCATGGAACACGGGTTCGATTCCCGTAGGCGCTACAAACAAAAAAAGCAATTGATTAATCAATTGCTTTTTTTGTTTATGATTTCAAATAATACAGAACTGAACTGTTACCTCTACGAAATAGTTCTTTAGCGGCAGAACGCACCTCTTCGGCCGTAACAGCACGGTATCGTTCGGGCTCACACAGATGAGAATCAAGATCGCCACGCAATTCGGCAAGAGCTATATTATTGCAAAGATTCTCGCCGCTGATATTTCTAAAAGTATATTCCGACTCAAAACGATTCCTTACCTTTTCCAGTTCTTCCTCGGGTACAAGTTCTTGTTTCAAAGCATCAAGCTCACGCCAAACAGCTGCCTCGGCATCCTTAACGGACACGCCATCGGTCACGCGCGAGTATATCCAGAACATTCCGGCATCATCGCTTCCTGATATAAAGGCATCTATTTTTGAAAAAAGTTTCTGTTCCTTGACAAGACGCAGCAACAGACGTCCTGAATAACCGTTAGAAAGGACATCGGATATTACATCACAAGGATAATAGTCTGCATCCAAACGGGAACCCATGTGGAATCCTATATAAAGTGCATTGGCTGGGACATTTCGGTACACTACCTTGCGGCGTTGCCTTATCTGACGAGGCTCAATGGGAAGTACCGGTTTAACAAACCGTTTGGCAGGAATACTGCCGAACCATTTGTTGCTCCATTCCATTACCTGTTCAAATGAGATATTGCCAACCACTGCCAAAACCGCATTGTTCGGCGCATAGAACCTTTTATAGAAACTACGTATTACAGATACAGGAACATCTGCTATATGCGATATTTTACGACCGATTGTAGACCAACGGTATGGGTGTTTCTTGAACGCCATTGCACGCAATATCATGCTGACATCGCCGTATGGCTTATTAAGCGTAGTCTGCTTGAACTCCTCAATGACAACCTGGCGCTGCACATCAACCTTGCCCTTCTCAAAAGTAATATTACACATACGGTCGCTCTCCATCCAAAAGGCAAGTTCTGCATTTTGACGCGGCAGCGATATATAGTAGTTTGTAACATCGTTGTTTGTATAAGCATTGCTCGTTCCACCCGCGCATTCGAGCGGTTCATCAAATGAAGGAACGGCCTTTGTACCCTCAAACATCAAGTGTTCAAGCAAATGAGCCAATCCGGTATGCTCAAAATTCTCGTCACGTGCACCAACACCATATAACAAGTTAACATATACCATCTGGAAATCCTCAACCGGTATATGTAATATACGTAGCCCATTGGGCAATATTGCTTTATTTAGTATCATTGACAACTGTTATTTTCTTAATGAAAACATCTTCACGAGGACGACCATCATATACACTCACGCTCGAAATTGAATCAATGACATCCATTCCCTCAACGACCTCACCAAAAACAGTATAATGCGGGTCAAGCGCAGGCATGCCACCATCTTTCAAGAAAGCCTTACGCTGAGATTTAGTATAATGAAACTCCTTACCTTTCAATTCATTGCGTGCCTGCGCCAAGAGTTCATTCACTTTTTTGTCATGCTCCCTTTTCTTGGAATTGTCGGTCTCACCCAACGCACGCAATTTTGCAAGTTCCTTTGAGTATGGCTTCTGTATCTCACGAAAGCGCATATTCACAAGTTCGTTTGTATATGTTTTTTCTGCAGCATCAATTTCTTTTTCCTTGACCTTTTTATTTGAAACAATATAAAAATGTGAACCTGATGAATATTCACCCCTATTATAACTTGCTGCCGCCAAAGCGCCACGTTTATGTACGCGCTTGCTTGGATCTATTTCGGAAGGTATGGTATAGTCAACATCATTGGTTCCTATATCACGCTTCTTCGGGTTCTTTATGGAAGTATAGTCGCCGGCCTGTATAAACGACCCAGGCACTACTCTATAGAAAATTTGACCGTCATAATAACCGTTCTTCACAAGGTTTATGAAGTTCTTGCGGTGTTGCGGTGTCTCACGATAAAGTTTTATCTTGACATCACCATGCGATGTTGACATGAGCACATACTGGTCACAATCAGGAGAATCGGTATTAAAGTCCTTAACAACAAAACCACTATTCTGCTTTGTATCATTATTTGCAGACTTACCGTCCTTGCCAATATTATCATCGCCACAGGAAATAAACAACACGGCAACAAGTACACCCAATAATATCTTCTTCATAATAATTACATTTTATGGGACATCACCCTCTTATTCGTACCACAAATTTAGATATTTTTTCAAGAAAAACATGCATGAAACGAAAAGTTGCATGCATAGAATTGTTAAAAGTATTGCATACAACCATCAAACAGCAAAAAAGAAGAAAAGTAATGAATGGAAAGATACAGTTTACAGCTGTTTTTTGGTTATTTTTGCACTTAACAAATCACGTTTTTTGACGCGGATGAAAAAAAGAAGCAGAAAAAAGAAGATATTAAAGATACTACTGACCATAACAGGTACACCTATAATCGTATTGGGGTTACTTGTCACCCTGCTCTATTTCCCTCCCGTTCAGGAATGGGGAGTTGACATAGCGTGCCAAGAGATTAGCGAAACAAGTGGCTATGACATTAAAATAGGTTCCATAAGCCTGGACTTTCCACTGAGACTTAGAGTCAATGATTTCAAGGTATCAAGAAATGACAGCACATATCTGCAAGGCAAACATTTGGATACCGACATTTCACTATTGCCATTATTCACAGGAAAACTGGAAATAAACAATCTCTCTCTTGAAAATGTCGACATCGACACCCGTGACATAATAGCCGGCACATGCATAAACGGTAAAGTAGGATATGCCAGACTGGCAGTAAGGGAACTTGATTTTTCCAAGTCCATTGCAAACATCAGGCAACTGCACATACAGGAGGCAGACATCGATATCACGTTACCGGACACCACTGTCAATGACGATACTCCAATGCCTCAATGGGTCGTAAAACTGTATAAGGGAAACATCAAAGACAGCCGCATATCACTCCACATCCCATCCGACAGCATAGCTACTGAAGTCGATATTGAATTATTGCAATTGAAAAAAGGCAATATAGATATTGGCAATAATAGTTTTGCACTTGAAAGAATTAAATTGGCAAGTTCAGGTCTTAAGTTTGATAGTGGCAACAGCATACAGGCCGTAAATCCACTTAAACACATTGAACTGGAGGATATTGCACTTAATGCCCAAGATTTGTCATTCAGCAAGAATGGAGCATGCGCAAGACTCACAAGACTCACAATGGAACAACCAGGAGGAGTCAACATCGTCAATGCAACAGCACAACTGACAAGCGAAAATGATACATTATATTTGAAAAATCTGGACATAAACAGCCTGAACGGTTCATATATACATGGAGAATTCATCGTTCCGCAACAAATGTTCATAATCCCCGTTGAAAAGGAATTCACAGCTTCCCTATCGACAAAGATTGACAAGCGCGACATTATAAAATTAGTTACACCTCAAGTATATGACAACCTGAATATATTCGGCAATGAACTGCTCAGTGCCAATATTGCTATGAGCGGCAACATTCATTGTATTGAACTCGACACAATAACCTTACAGTCACCCGGAGTGGGAACAGTTAATGGTAATGGATATGTGAGGGATATTATAAGAAGCGAGAAAATCTTAGGAGAGATAACATTTAATGGAGAGATTGACAACATTGCAAAAATCGCCGATTATAAGAATTATGAAAACGTACCCAACAGACACGCGACCACAAACGGCAACATTCATTACGACAATGGCATACTTGGCGCAACGGTATCAATGTGCAGCACAATAGGTCAGGTGAATATTGGAGCGAACTACAGCATCGCTGATACCGGGTATGAAGCAGATGTAAATATTGAGCGTCTGAACCTTGGCGACATAATACACGATATCCCGTTACATAACCTGACCATGAGACTCGACGCCAATGGAAAGGGATTTGACATCTTTAATAAAGAAACCCAATACAACATCTCAGTTAACATTGACACACTCGACTATTCCGGCTATAAGTTGAGGGCACTCGATGCCGATGCAAAGCAGAATAACGGAATCTCATCAATAGAGATTGAGGGAAAAGACAGTAATCTTCTGTTCAACATACAAGCAACTACAAAACTAAATTCCGCCGGTTTAGACAACCATACCACAATAGAACTTCAACAGGCCAAATTCAAGGAACTTGGTTTGTCGGAGGCGGAATTGGGCACATCTACACACATAGACATTGCAGCAACAAGCGACCTAGCGCAAACGCACAGCCTGAAACTCACTGGTAAAGACACCAGAATTATTACCAAGCAACATAGTTTTACCCCCGAAAGCCTTACACTCAACTTTACGACAAGTCCCAAAGGAACTGACTTCAAGTTGAGAAACGGCGATTTGAATGCAACGGGTGAAATGGAGTGCGGCTACAACACCCTTTTTGCATCCATTGACAAAGTCGTGGCAATGTACAGCAACCTCATTGGTGGAAACCGTACCCACAGCCTGCATGACTTCGAGAAAGTCCTACCCCAAATGAACATGCACATTGAATGTGGCAGGAACAACATGCTCCACAATTATCTTGCATTCAATGGAATTGGAACAGAGTCTATGAAACTTGACCTCGCAGTCTCACCGGTTGCCGGGCTTGACATAACGGGCGACATATACAAATTCAACAGCGGAAACATTGAACTTGACAGTATAAAAATAACAACAGCACAGAATGGAGAGGAGTTAGACTACTTTGTGGGAGTTGACAATCTACACATAACTTCTCTTGAGGATGAGAACAGCTATAGCGCAACACTCAACGGTAGAGTGTCGGACTATACAGCAACAGCTGATTTCAAATTGTCCGACAACATAAGTGGACTCAACAACCGACTGGCAGCCAAAGCGCATTTAACTCCACAGCTTATGAGCCTATGCTTCGACAACGAAGCGTTGGTACTCGGTGCACCATTTACATTCAATGCCGATAACTACATAAATATCGGCAAGGGAATGATAATTGATGCAAATGTACTCTTCAAGAATAGCGAAAACAGCGGTTTCCATCTGTATACAACACCTGATGCAACATCAAAATACAATGCAAACCTGAACATTTTCAATGTAGAGTTGGAGAAAATATCAAACGCCGTACCAGGTATTCCACAAATTGCCGGTAACCTGTTTGCAGCCATCAACTACCAAGGAGGCATGAACAACGACCGTATTTCCTGTGGTTTGACAGTCGACAGCCTAGCATATGAAGGATACGGCATCGGTAATGAAAAAGTTGAATTTGCTTACACATCCAAAAACAGCGAGAACCCCAACATTGATGCAACACTCATTCATAACAACGCAAATGTAGCACACATAAACAGTGATATTGATTTTACCGACAACACATTGACAAACGGCAAGTTGTCAATGACCCGGTTCCCACTTGAGATTGCAAACGCTTTTACAAACGAGACAGGAACATTACTGAATGGATACTTAAACAGCAACATTGACCTTTCCGGAACATTAAACGCCCTACAAGGACAAGGGTATCTGAATTTTGACTCGACCTATGTCTACATACCCACACTTGGAACGACTCTCCGCCCTTCCGAGGAGAACATCATGATTGAGAAAAGCTGCATTAACTTCAGCCGTTTCCATCTGTATGACAAGGCAAACAGTCCTTTTGTCATAAACGGAACAGTAGACATCGCCAATCCATTGAATCCATCTTTCAACTTGCGTCTCAATGCCAGCAACTACGAAATAATAAACACTCCACGCAATGCAGGCAAAAGCATATATGGCAAACTGTCAATAGACCTTCGCAGCTTTATCCACGGCATGCTCAATAACCTGCAGATGTCGGGCGACCTGACCATTTTAAGTAACAGCAATATCGCATATATTCTGCCCGAAACAGCATTCAATGCAAAGAAGGATCTTGACGGACTTATTGAATTCGTAAATTTCAATGATACGACATCAATCGTATACGAAAAGCTGCCCGAAGTCAACTTGGGCAATATTAACGCAAGCTTGAACATCACAATCAAGGAAGGAGCCAAGCTAGGTCTTGATCTTGATGCAGCACACGAGAACTATGTCATATTCGAAGGAGATGGTAAGCTGAATGCAACATACAGCCAAAATGGATTCAACGTAACCGGCATATACAAGCTCAACAGTGGAGACCTGAAGCTAACCCTTCCAATCATTCCACTAAAGACATTTCACATACAAGAGGGCGGCAGAATCACATGGACTGGAGATCTCTTTAATCCAACACTGGACATTACCGCTCTTGAGAAGACAACGGTATCAGTAGAATTCGATGACAACAGCATACAACCCACAACATTCTACACAGGTGTAGTACTTGGCAACACTGTCGATAATATCGGAATAGACTTTACCATGTCATCGCCGGACAACATGATTCAAGAACAGCTGAACCAACTCGACAAGGAGACATTGAGCAAATATGCCGTTGCAATGATTATCACCGGAACATATCTTGGTGGCCGACAAGGAGTGACAGCGACAAGTGCCCTAAGTTCATTCCTGGATGCAAAGATCAATGACCTGTCGGGCGAGGCGATAAAGAATTTTGATGTAAATATTGGTATAAACGACGGTCTTGATGCACAGACCGGCAGCAGCTATAAGAACTACTCATTCAGTTTCAGTAAGAGATTCTTGAATGACCGCATTACTGTTGTTATAGGTGGCGAAGTGAACAGCGGTGACCGCCCCGACAGAGATGCCAGCAATAGCAGCATCATAAACAATGTCTCATTGGAATGGAAACTGAACGAAAGCGGCAACCGCTACATGAAAATTTTCTACGACAAGAACTATCGTTCTATACTAGAAGGCGAAATAACCGAAACCGGCATTGGATATGTCTACAAACGCAAGATGAACAAATTGAAGGAATTGTTCAACTTTAAGAAGAAAAAGACAAGGAAAAAAGCCGAAGGCGATACGAACCAAAAGGAGAGTAAAAGATGAAAAAACTTATATACTACATATTCACCACACTGCTCATCATCTCATGCTCAACCACCAAATATGTTCCCGATGGAGACAAGTTATACACAGGAATAAAGAAAGTTGAGTTTGTCGATGCTGAAGAGAACGCCACAAGCAGTGTAGGGCAGACAGCAGTCGAAGAGATACAATATGCTCTCGACTACGCACCCAATGGGTCTATAGCCGGCAGTTCAAACCTACGTGGATTGCCGCTTGGTCTATGGTGGTACAATGCCCTTCACGACTCAAACAGCAAAGTCGGAAAATGGTTTTTCAAGACATTTGCCCAAGAGCCGGTACTGCTCTCAAAAGTCAATCCCCAATTGAGAGCCAATGTCGCAAACAACATACTCAAATACTACGGTTACTTCAATGGTAATGTTGAGCCAACTGTAATACCCTCTTCGCGGAATGACAAAAAAGCAAAGGTAAGCTACACTGTGGAACTTGGAAGACCATTCCACTATGATAACATCTCATACTGTAATTTTACACAAAATGCCGACAGTCTAATTAAAAGCACATGGGATGAACGGATAATCCATCCAGGCGAGCAATTCAACGCAGCAGCAATGGAAAACGAGCGTACAAGGCTTAGCACCCTGCTGCGCAATAACGGCTATTACTATTTCAAGCCCGAATATATAACCTTCCTTGCCGACACTATAAACAAGCCGGGATATGCCAACATACGCGTCCAACCCGTCTATAACATACCGTCACAGGCAAACGAGGTGCGCCGCATAGGAAGAATCACAATCAATGTCCTCAACAACGAAAGCAGCACCGGACGTGGAGCGAGAATTGAAAAAGACACCGTTACAAGAGGTAATATAACATATATATATAGCGGCAAGAAGATGCCGGTGCGCGTCGGTGCACTAATGCGCAACATACAGATAAGAAGTGGCGAACTCTATTCGCAGGAGAAACAACAGAACGCTATACAGAAACTGAGCCAGATGAACATCTTCAACAATTTCAGGCTTAACCTTCTGCCGCACACCGACAGCGACCTGCTCGACCTTGACATAACCACACAGCTCGACAAACCATACGACTTTACGTTTGAGCTGAATGCCACATCAAAAAGCAATAATCAGATTGGCCCGGGAACTAAAGTGAGCCTTGCAAAAAGGAATGTATTCCGTGGCGGAGAGACACTGAAGCTCACACTCTCTGGCTCATACGAATGGCAGACCGATGACAAGATTGAAGGCAAGGCAGCCGTTGTGAACTCATGGGAGATAGGTGCCGATGTATCGCTGGACTTTCCACGCCTATATTTCCCGCTGCTACACAGGCGATACCTGCGAGTGCCTGCAACAACATCATTCCGTCTGTTTGCCGACGAAATGAACCGTTCCGGTTTCTTTAGAATGATACAGGCCGGTGGCGATGCCACATACAAGATACAGAGCCACTCCACCACCACACACACGGTAACACCGTTCCGCCTCACATACGACATGCTACTGCGTACAACCGAAAAATTTGACAACCTCGTAACCAGCAACAAAGCCATAAGGAACAGTTTCCGCGACCAGTTCATCCCGGCAATGCAATACACCTACACATACGACAACACAAACACGAACCACAGAAACAAGAGCGAGGTCGATGTATCGGTAACATCGGCAGGAAACATAACCTCACTACTCTTTGCAGCATTCGGCAAGCCACTCAACCAAAAGAACAAGAACATATTCGGTAACCCATATGCACAGTTCGTGAAAGCCACGGCAGAGTTGCGCCAACTGTGGAAGATAGACCGCAACCAATATATTGCCACACGCCTTATGGCAGGTGCCGTACACAGCTATGGCAACTCCGAGTATGCCCCCTACAGCGAGCAGTTCTACATTGGCGGCTCCAACAGCCTGCGCGCCTTTACAGTGCGCTCCGTAGGCCCCGGAAGCTACCGTCCCGACAATGTAAACAGCTACACCTACCTCGACGAGACAGGTACGCTCAAGCTCGAGGCAAACATTGAATACAGATTCAGGATAATATCGGACCTTCACGGAGCACTCTTTGTCGATGCCGGAAACATCTGGTTGCTCAAAGAAGACAAGGAGCGTCCCGGTGGAGAATTCAAGTTCAATACATTTGCCGAGCAGATAGCACTGAACACAGGCTTCGGAGTGCGTTATGACCTTGGAGTGCTTGTACTGCGTTTGGACTTTGGTCTTGGACTGCACGCCCCCTATGACACAGGCCGCAGCGGCTACTTCAACCTGAACCCGTTCAAAGACGGCTTCGCATGGCACTTCGCCATTGGATATCCGTTCTAAAGAAATCGCAACGCAAAGCAAATAAAGGAATGGTGGCAACTATTTTTAGTTACCACCATTCTATTTATAAAATTAAAAGCCTAAATCAAAAAGCGGACACAGCGCGCACATAGTAGTCGAAGTCCTTATTGGTGTCGGTGGTATTCCCGTTATACATAAGTACATCCCACGCACAAAACTCGTACTCACTTGATTCAGTTGATGACCAATAAGATTCCCAACCAAATTTCTCATATCCCCGTCTGCTCAAGCCCATATTTACAGCATTTCTGTTCTCAGATATTAATAGCAGTTCCTCCTTTGCAGGCAGATACCAGCCGCTTCCCAAAGAGGCACACCATGCAAATGCAGGGTAATTCTCCTTCCAGTTGGGCAATTTCTTTATCCTGTTCATGTTGCTCATGCCACTTGCCATAGCAGTAGCACCGGTTCTATTCTCAAAAACAGAAACTATTGCCCACTGTTCTTCGCTATAATCAAGACTTACAATTTTCCCATGCCAGCCGCCGTCATACACCTCAAAGACTATACCCTCCTTGGTACCGTCGTTGTAGTAGTCACCCACCTTGTAGGGGCCACCGGTCACTGTTGTTCC
>JAFOCD010000013.1 GCA_017381475.1 Bacteroidaceae bacterium | reverse complement strand
TAGGTTCTTCACTCCCGAAGAACCAAGGGACACACAACTCACTTGTGGTTCGTTGTGTGTATGTGGTTGTGTTTGTGTGCTATTGGTTTAAGAAATCTCTCGGGGTGCAGATGTGTTTGTGTGTTTGGCAAGGATGACTCACGGGAGCAAATCACCATCACTTGTCATCATGTAAGGGGTTGCACAACGAGGGAAGCGAGTTCGGTGCCACTCTTGAGAGTATTCCCCTGCAATACTGCAGGGGAACCTCCAAGAAAAGAGCAATGAGGGGAGTAACCAACTCGGTCGCTTCGTCCGTATGCTTGTATCTTCCTTACCAGAGTCGGGGTTTTTACATTGCCCCGTACCAAAACCAGCAGACAACCGCTGGAAACTCACCATGCCCTTGTTTTACTTGGTAATTCCTTTTTGATGGGTTCCACCCGCAAGGTTCGCTTTTTTTACTTGGTGCTATAACCTACAACATTTCCAATCTCGACAGACCCACAAGGTAAGGGTTGCAGAACCGCCGGGCAGATTTTATGCTTATGCTCGCCACACACTAATTTTTTATCGTGGTGTATAGGCATTCTCCACGACCTCAACGAGTTGAGGATTTTTCCATATTCATATCTATACATTAAGTATGATAGGAGTTGATGGAAATCGAAAGAAAAATGCCTCGCAGAGCACGGGGTTTAAATTTGAACCCATAACGTGCTACAACTTCCGAAAAAATTTGCAGTATTTCATACTGACATTGAGCAACGATTATAGCGGTTGCAAATTTTGAAGGAGGTTGTCATATGGCACATTATGAGAAATTTAGCAAGCAAGGGTTGGGGCATATCTTTGCCCATGTTCGAAGAGCATACACCATTGACGAGAACGGGCACAAACGATATGCAAATTTCGGCAACAAGGAGATAGACACGACCCGCACACATTTGAATTACAATCTGTGTTTGAATGAAAATGGTGTCCCCGCCAACCAGCAAAAGCAATACGAGCGAATAATGCAAGGCAAGACATTGCCCGAGGGGTATTCGCTGACCGTCAATAATCGAAAGGATTTGCGGGTGGTGTGCAGTTGGGTCGTGACGCTCCCTGAGAATGTGCAGGCGGGCGATGACCGCAAGTTCTTCCAATCTGTATACGACCACCTCAAAAAGCAGTACCCCCATTGTGTGTCTGCCTATTGCCATTACGACGAAAAATCACGAGGGCATATGCACTACCTTTTTGTGCCGGTGTTCCACGACCCCAAAAAGGACATTTACAAGGTGTCCGCCAATGAGTTGGTAGACCGCAGAGCATTGACCACATTCCACCACGACCTCAGCAAGGCAGTAGAGCAAGACCTTGGTTACGAGGTCAGCATAATGACTGGCGAGGCAACACTCCGCAGAGAGCAGGGTCTGAGGGGCAGTATCGACATACTAAAATACAAGGCACAGAAACTGGCAGAGGAGTATGCCACCCTCAAAGAAAAGTTCCAAGGCAGTGGTTTGAAACTGTCGGCAGAGATGGCGCAGTACATTGTCCGCACTGGGCAAAAGGAACAGTTCGCAGAATACCAACGGAACAATGCCCGCCAGCAGGGCGAAGAAAGGTCGTGAGTGAATGAGCAACAATAAAATAGACCTCGCGGACTTTAACGAATTACTGTCCTTGCAGACCGCTCCCACGGTCCAGGCAGACCCCGCTGAACCAAC
>JAFOCD010000130.1 GCA_017381475.1 Bacteroidaceae bacterium | reverse complement strand
TAAGGACAATTAAAAACGTATTTTGGCACTACTCAATGGGTCATATACTGCCCGAATACTACCCAAACGAGATAGTCAGTTATATATTGGTGGTTATCAGGGAGTAAAAAGGAGGCAAGATTTCTTTGACGAGGAGGAGTACTAAAACAATCAAGGATGTAAACATCTAAATATCAGCGAGATGAGCAAATCAATTTGTTTGTCTCGCTAATATTTTATAAAGCATTTTTGAAAAACAGCATATCTACCAATCACAGGCAAACAATTTTAGGAAATACACAATGAAGTGAAGATCAGTTGCGCTATATCAGATTTTAATTGTTAATATTTGTTAACAAAACACAAACATACCTACATTTTACTATCTTTGTAAATAATTAACAATTTATCCATTGAGCTAACGGGTTCAGCCCAATGGATGTATCAATAATAGAACTCACAAACAGTAAAACATTATGAGCAATTCAATGTGGTCAAACACTACTAAGGGCCTTTACAACGCGGTCCTTATCCAAACAATTAGCGGTGCTGCAGCAGCGCTGTTCTCTGTAATTATGGTTTTCCAAATCATGGCAAACCCACTTTCAGCATTGTCTGGTCTTAGAACTTGGGATATTCTTATTATGATTGCCGGTATCGGTTCATTGGCAGGCTACATCCTTTTCTTTATCAATATCAACAAGTTCCAGGAAATTGTCAAGCCAGAGGATCAGCAGGCAGTTAAGAACATCAAGATTGCGATGATTCTCACAGTCGTAAATGCATTCTTGGGCATTCTTAGTACACTTGCACCAGTTTTGGCAGTAGTCTTCGGTTTTATTACAATTATCATTGGCATCATTGCTCTCGTATTGAACTTGATGGGTTACTCTGCACTCAAGAAGTCACCAACATTCCCAGAAATTGCACGCATTGGCGCTGGCAAGATCTTCACAGCTACCATCTTGGGCATTGTATGTGGTTTCTTTGCAGGATTCTTCTTGTATCTTGTTCCTATCATCGCTTTAATTGCATACCTCGCTGTTATCTACTCATGGGTTATGCAGTTGCAGGGATGGGCTCTCATCGCACGTTCAGAGCAGAACTGATATTGTCTATAGACAAACAGACCAAGACGGGGCCTATGGGTCCCGTCTCTTTTATTTATTAACTGGCGTTTTCTAAAAGCTGCAACAACAGACATCGTTTTTTTCTTTCTCATTACTATACAGAATGTTGCATTTGTTCAAAATTTGCCCCACTTTTGCATAATATTTGCGTCGCTGCCCCAAAAGGGCTGCATGGGGATAATATATGCATGTATTCCGCGTTAATTAGGCATGAGGAAAAAGTGGCTGTTCATAATACTGTTCATGGTTTGCATCACAGGAAAGGTGCAGGCACAGTTTGACATGCACTTTACCCACTATTGGGAGATGAAGAACTTCTACAACCCTGCCGGTGCTGGTGCGGAGAGGAAACTGACGGCATACGCGGCATATGCACACCAACTCTCGGGCTTCGAGAACAACCCGAAGACGATGCTTATAAATGTCGATGCCCCCATCCCCTTCATCAAGAGCGACCACAGCCTTGGACTTGGCGTGGTGAACGACGAGATTGGCCGTTTCACCAACCAGCACCTCTATCTCAACTATGCATACGCATTCAAACTGCTCAGCGGACGCTTTGCCGTGGGCGCACAGCTTGGACTGGTGAATTGCACATTCGAGAACAAAGATCTTATCTTTGGCGAGAGCAACAATGACCCGGCATTCCCATCGGGTAATGCCGACGGCAACTCCATTGACTTTGGAGCGGGAATACTGTATCAGCACAAATATTTCTATACCGGAGTATCCGGTATTCACCTCAATGCACCGACAGTGCTTTTAGGCGAAAAAAACGAGATGAAGGTTGATCCATATTTTAATTTTATGGCAGGAGGCAATATTCCGCTAAAAAACCCGTTAGTATCAATACAGCCATCCTTGCAGGTGATGACCGATTTTACCGGGTGGAGGGCCGATATTACGGCACTTGGCACATACAGTTATAGCGGAAAGGAGTTTTTTGGAGGCATAACATACAGCCCCACAGTATCGGTGGCATTCATTCTGGGCTTTGAGATGATGAACATTACGGCAAGCTATGCCTACGAACTGTTCACCTCGAGCATAGGCGCCGAG
Organism: Bacteroidaceae bacterium; assembly: GCA_017381475.1. Classification (GTDB taxonomy): domain Bacteria; phylum Bacteroidota; class Bacteroidia; order Bacteroidales; family Bacteroidaceae; genus HGM04593. Next base: position 25,862 of record JAFOCD010000130.1, on the reverse strand, counting down.
AATGGCAGCCACGATATTTATATAGGTTACAAGGTTGACCTTGATGTATTTAAAAAGGGAAAAAATAAACATAATAGCATAAGAATTCTACAATGATGAAGAAAATTGCTTTTCTTTCAACAGCATTTCTATCGTTCGCGTTGATTTCCTGTTTCAGCCCAAAGAGCGGCATGAGCACATCTCAGGGCGGAGAGGTTACAGGTGTACATGGTTCGGCCGTAAATGAGCCTGCTCCTTATGGCATGGTACTTGTACAGAGAGGTTCTATCAAGGTAGGTGACGAAGCGAATGATTCACTATGGGGAACAGGAGCACCATCGAAAGACATTTCGGTCGATGCGTTCTGGATGGACGAGACCGAGGTTTCGAATGCCAAATATCGTCAATTTGTATACTGGGTACGCGACTCAATCATCCGCGAGCGTCTTGCCGACCCTGCATACGGTGGCGACGAGACATTCAAAATTACCGAGGACGAATATGGCGAGCCAATCACTCCATACCTCAATTGGAAGAAGCCTATTCCCTGGAAGAAACCAACCGAGGACGAGTTACGCGCAATTGAGAGCGTGTACATCACAAACCCCATTACCGGTGAGAAGCAACTCGATGCTTCGCAGATGAACTACCGTTACGAAATCTATGACTACACACAGGCCGCATTGCGCAAGAACCGTCTGAACCCGGAGGAGCGTAACCGCAATACAGATATTGCGGTCGATTATGATGCAGTAATTACAATATCAAAGGACACCGCATACATTGATGACGAGGGTTACATTGTACGCGAGACTATCAACCGTCCGTTGTCAAGTGCATACGATTTCCTCAACACATATATTGTAAACATCTACCCCGACACAACTTGCTGGGTAAACGATTTCCCCAACGCAAACAACGAGACATATCTGCAACTCTACTTCAACCATCCCAAATATGACAATCACCCAGTCGTTGGTGTAAGCTGGGAGCAGGCAAATGCTTTCTGCGCTTGGCGTACCGAATACCTATTGCGTGGCATGGGGCCACAAGCTCGTTGGATACAGCGTTACCGCCTGCCGTCAGAGGCAGAGTGGGAGTTTGCTGCACGCGGCAAGGATGCACGCCGTTTCCCATGGGAGCAGACCGACACAAAGAGCGAGGAGGGTTGCTACTATGCAAACTACAAGCCCGAGGAGGGCAACTATACCAAGGATGGTAGCCTCATCACATCAAGTTGTGGCATATTCTCGGCAAACTCAAATGGTCTCTATGATATGGCCGGCAATGTTGCCGAGTGGACATCTACCGTATACACCGATGCCGGTGTGTTGCAGATGAGCGACATCAACCCCGACCTGCAATACCGTGCAGCGAAGGAGGATCCATATAGTCTAAAGAAGAAGACTGTGCGTGGAGGCTCTTGGAAAGACCCCGTGAAGTACATACAGGGTGCGACACGAGCATACGAGTACCAGAACGAGTCACGTTCATACATTGGTTTCCGTTGCGTCAGAAGCTACGCCGGAGCCGACCGCAGAAGATAATCAGGAACAAAAGAAAAAAGACAAGATATGAAAAAGTCAAAAGGCATTATAGGAGGTTTGCAGGCATTCATGGATTCTCCTAAGGGTAAAACCCTCATGAACTATTTCTATAGCTGGGGAGCAGCAGTGGTCATACTTGGTACTCTGTTCAAGCTCACTCACCTTCCGGGAGCCAACATCATGCTATTCCTTGGTATGGGAACTGAGGTTATAGTGTTCCTATTCTCGGCATTTGAACGCCCATATGAAATTGAAGAAGAGAACGAAGAAAGAGAAGAAATGGCTTATAGCGGCAACGGTAGCGGACAACCTATAATCATCAATGGTCCAATTATGACAGGAGGCGCAGGCACACCTGTCACAACAACTGTAGCCGAGGATGTTCAAGTTATTCCGGCAGCATCAGAATCGGGACCAATTGTCATTGGCGGTGGCATGCCAGCTACAACAACCGGTTGCGTGGTACAGACAGCAGCCCCCACTGTAGCACCTGCCAACATTGAGGAGATGGACAAGGCTACCGAGGAGTATGTGGAGAAGGTGAAGGCTTTGACCGATGCCATCCAGCGCATATCACAGCAGACCGAAGCACTCGGCCGCAATATGGAAGAGATGGACACTTTGAGCCGCAACCTCACAGGTGTAAATGCACTCTACGAGGTTCACCTGCGTAGCGCGGGTGGACAGCTCAATGCCATTGATCAGGTCAACGAGCAGACCAAGAAGATGGCACAGCAGATTGAGGAACTCAACAGTCTATATGCACGCATGATTGAAGCGATGACATCGAGAATGGACCGTCCACAAATTTAAGGAATCTCACACGATGAAAATAAAGAAACAGAAAGTCTCACCACGTCAGAAGATGATCAACCTGATGTATGTTCTTCTGATGGCGATGCTTGCGATGAATGTATCTTCGGATGTGCTCAACGGCTTCACACTTGTCGATGAGAGCCTCACACGAAGCACCGACAATATAAGCGAGCAGAACAAAATGCTCTATGAGTCATTTGAAGCTAAACATAAGGAGAACCAAGACAAGGTAAAGGAATGGCGTGACCGCGCATTACTCGTACAAACAGAGTCAAACGACCTCTATGAATTTGCCAACACTTTGAAGACACTCATTGCGCAGGCTGCCGACGGCAAGGACGCAGACTGTACAAACCTTGTGAACCGCGAGGATCTTGAAGCATCGTCATATGTAATGCTGACAGAAAGAAACGGCGAGAAACTGTGCGTTGCCATCAACAAATATCGCGAGTTTATGCTGAGACAGACTAACGATAACGACTCTTTGATTGAAAACAGTCTGAGTACAGAGATACCCAACGAGAACAATAATCCCTTGCGCAAGAACTGGACAGAGTATCATTTTGAGAGTATGCCTGCCATTGCAGCCATTACATTTCTCACAAAGATACAGAACGATGTGCGTTATGTCGAGGGCGAAGTGCTTCACGAACTTTACAAGAAGATTGACCTGGGAGATGTCCGTGTAAACGAAATCAAGGCTTTGGTTATACCAACATCAAAGAACATTGTGCGCGGAAGCGACTTTACGGCCCAGATTATCCTTGCTGCAGTAGACTCAACACAGCGACCCAAGATATTCATCAATGACGAGATGCTTGACACCAACAACGGAACCTACGCAGTGCGTTGCGACAGGACCGGCGAATACACACTCGACGGATATATGCTTGTAAATGACGGTTCGGGTACAGAGACCCGTTACGACTTCACACAGGGATATACAGTAGTCGACCCCACAGCAACAGTCAGTGCATCGCTTATGAATGTGCTCTATGCCGGTTTCGACAACCCTGTGAGCATATCAGTCCCTGGTGTTCCAGCCAATAAGATTTCGGCTACAGTTGCCAAGGGAAATGCAAGAATCAATAGCGACGGCAAGGGTGGTTACATAGTTGTTCCAACAAAGGTGGGTGAAGAACTGAAAATTGGAGTTGCTGCACGAAACGAAGATGGACGCAGCCAGAGCATGGGAGAGTATACATTCCGTGTGCGCCAGTTGCCCAACCCTACTCCATTCATTGAGTACAAGGACAAGGATGGCCACACACAGCGCTACCGTGGAGGTACAAAACTCAGCAAGCAGGCACTCATGAGCACAAATGGCATTGTTGCCGCAATTGATGACGGTTTGCTTAACATCGGGTTCAAGGTTCTCTCTTTTGAGACTGTATTCTATGACAACATGGGAAATGCAATCCCTCTCACATCGCAGGGGGCATCATTCTCACAGCAGCAGAAGGACATGTTCCGCAACCTTGGACGCGGCAAGCGTTTCTACATTTCTCATGTAAAGGCTATTGGTCCCGACAAAGTTGAGCGTCTTTTGCCAACAACACTTGAGGTTATTATTGACTAAACAGATATAAACAATATTACAATATGCAGTACATAAGCAGAATTTTAGTTGTTGCAGCACTTGCTTTTGTAGCACACACGGCAAATGCACAGCCGCCTGCCCGCAAGAACGACAATAAGAAAAGCAACAAGGCCGAAACTACATCGGTTGTAGAACTTAGCGAAAGGGCTAAGAGCCAGTATCCGGTCACACAGACACCACAGGAGGTTGACTGGAAACGCGAAATATACCGGTCACTTGACCTTGCCAGCGAGAAGAACGCATCACTCTACTATCCTGTAGAGCAGACAGGCAACAACTGCAACCTGTTCACATTCCTGTTCAACAACATTATCAAGGGAAATATCACCGCATACAAATACAACCTTGACGGTGTTGAGCAATTCACAGAAGAGAACATAGTTACACCCGTTGACATGCTCGACAACTACCGCATATACTACGAGGAGGCAAACGGTGAACTGCTTGTCGGCAAGAGCGACATCCCTAGTGCCGAGGTACTCAGTTACTACATAAAGGAAAGTCATTACTATGACCAGCGTACAGGCACTTACGGAACACAGGTAACAGCAATCTGTCCGGTACTGCACCGTTCGGGTGATTTTGGATCAGATGTAACCAAATATCCAATGTTCTGGATAAAATATGACGACATATCAGCACTGCTTGCACAGCAACCTGTTATGACAAGCAGCCTCAACAATGTCATGTCTATGACACTCGATGACTATTTCAAAAGAGGATGCTACGAGGGTGAAATCTACAAGACTGTAAACATGCGTAACCTTGCCATTGCACAATACTGCAAGGACTCGACAGAGATTAAGCTGGAGCAGGAGAAAATTGAGCAGCAACTCAAGGATTTCCGAACCAACTTGTGGAACACTAGAACCGTTGCCGAGATTAGACAGGATTCCATCAATGCCGCCAATGCTGCAGCAAATGATACAATAAGCAACAATGCCGACAAACCAACCAAAAAAGAGAAGGCTACACGCACCAAAACAAACAGCGCAAAGAAAGAGAAGAGCGTTAAAAAGGAGAAGAGCAGCAGCCCTGCAGCAAAATCAGGTTCTGTATCCGTGCGCCGCGAACGTCGCTAAACATTTTTAAACAAAATATTGTTTATTTACTTATTTTGTCGTTCATTTGCGATAGGAATAGGTATTGAAACAGCATTACTGATACCTTGTGTGTAACAGTAATGCTGTTTTGCTAACAACTAAAATCATCAGACATGAAAAAAATTATTGGATTTTTGGCTCTCATCGGCTTCTTTGTAGCAATGCCGGCTAAGGCGCAGTTTGACTTTGGTGTAAAGGCTGGTGTAAACCTTCCGGAGAAACCAACAACAAACATTGAAGAACTCAAAAACAGTCTTAAAGGAAATACTGGTTGGTTCGTTGGGCCCACAGCAAAATTCATATTTCCGGTTGTAGGGCTTGGAATTGAAGCCAATGTGCTCTACTCGCAGAACAATCTGGAAATCGATGGGCAGAATGTAACAGCCCAAAACATTGACATTCCCCTCTACCTGCGATATGAGCTCTCATTGCCGGTTGCAAGTAAATTCGTTGTGCCATTCATCGCCGTTGGTCCACAGTTCAGTTGGAACATTGGTGAAAGAGACGTAACTCTCAACAGCGCACGCGACCTGATAAACGAGTCAGGCAATGCAAATATTGACCAAATATTGGATTATATACCAAACATTGACGAGCCAATCAAGATATACAGGATAAAAGACAGCGACATAAGCCTGAATCTTGGACTTGGCGTGATACTCTTCAAACACCTGCAGGTACATGCCAACTACAACCTCTCATTTGGAAAGACTGCAGAAATTGTAGAAAATGAACTTAGCATTCCCGGAATTATTGAAATTGGCAAGAACGTTTCGGAACTGAAGACAAATACCTGGCAGATTTCACTTGCCTACATTTTTTGATAAATAGTAATATATATAAAAAACAGGCCGGTAGAACTTATTCTGCAGGCTTATATATAAATAATCCACATGACCGAAATTACCACCGAGACCTACACACCGCTATTGAATAGGATGAACTTTGAAACTGACAATGTGAATGCATTGCATTGGATTGGTGTCATTCTATGTATAATATTGCTTTTCTACACAAGCAACTTCATTAGCAAAAAAATTGTAGTCCCTATCACCAACAAACTCACACGAAAGACACAGATAAAGTGGGATGATATCATCTTCAACGAGAAAACGGTAAAAAACATCTGCAATCTGCTTTTTGGCGTGATACTGATTGCATCATTACCTGTATTCATGTACGAGCAATCCATGCTTTATGGCGTTGCATCAAAAATGTGTTCCGTTTACATAACATTGGTTTGCATAAGGCTTGGTTGCGGAATACTCACCTCGCTTTATAAAATATCAAATCAGGCAAAAAAGACCAAGAATCACACCTTGCAGGGTGTTTTCCAGATGCTGAAAATTGTCATCATCTGCGTTGGAGCAATTATTATCATCGGCATTGTCATTGAGAAGGACCCTTCGAACCTGCTTGCGGGACTCGGTGCATCTGCCGCCGTCCTCATGTTGGTATTCAAGGACAGTATAATGGGACTTGTTGCAGGAGTACAGCTATCGGCCAATGACATGTTGCGCCCCGGCGACTGGATAACGATGGAGAAATATGGTGCCGACGGTATGGTGCAGGATGTGTCACTCACCACTGTAAAAGTGCAGAACTGGGACAAGACAATCACAACCATTCCACCATACGCGCTCGTTAGCGACTCTTTTCAGAACTGGCGAGGAATGTTCGACAGCGGAGGCCGCCGCATAAAGCGTTCCATCTACATTGACATGAATACAATTGCTTTTTTCGGCGAAGAACAGTTGGAGCAGCTTGCAAAGAACGGTTTGTACCCGAATGATTGCAAAGGCAAAAGAGTGGTAAACCTCACCCTGTTCCGAGAGTGGCTTGAGAAGTGGTTAAAAGAGCATCCAAAAGTAAACAAAGAGATGATTACTATGGTGCGACAACTGCAGCCCACAACACAGGGACTGCCACTTGAGTTATATTTCTTCTTCGACGGCACGGCTTGGGTGAAGTACGAGCACTTGCAAGCCGAGATTTTTGAGTATGTACTTGCGACACTTCCGGAGTTCGGATTGAAGACATTCCAAAGCCCAACAGGAAGCGATTTCAAGGGACTAATGACTGAATAACAGGATTGTGAGCCGTTTTGTCGATGTAATATTACCACTGCCGCTGCCTGGGACATTCACATACAGCGTTCCGCAGGAATTAAAGGGAAGAATACTCCCCGGATGCCGTGTGACCGTACCTTTGGGCAGCAAAAAGAGTTACACGGCACTTGTGGCAGCCATACATGACAACGAACCTACAGATTATGCCATAAAACCATTAAAGGAGGTTCTCGACGAGACACCCATTGTACTCGAGAGCCAAGTAAAACTGTGGGATTGGATTTCAAAGTACTATCTCTGCTCTTTAGGCGACATATACAAGGCCGCCATTCCGCAAGGACTGAAAGGTGAGTTCAAGCCCCGTACCGAACAACGCGTGCGCCTCACCGCCGAATACCGTAGCGAGAAGTGGTTGAACCTGCTTATGCAGACACTCGGCAGAGCGCCACGCCAAAAAAGATTACTTGCAACATATCTGCAAGAGGCAAATCCCTTCAGCGAAACTCCAAAAGAGATTGCCAAACACCGTCTCATCGAACTTGCGCATGTGCAACCACCGATATACAAGCAGTTGCAGGACAAAGGTGTCTTTGAGACCTACGAGGTGGAGATAGGCCGCCTTGGTCGCAACGACGCCCCCTGCCAACCGGTAAACACGCTGAATGCAGCACAACAGAAAGCCTTCGATGAAATCAAGGAATCTTTCACCCAAAAGAATGTGACACTGCTGCACGGAGTTACATCGGCGGGAAAGACCGAGGTATATATTCACCTGATAAGCGAAGCCATTGAGCGTGGTGAGCAAGTTCTGTACATGCTGCCCGAGATTGCACTGACTAAACAGATTATCGAACGCCTGCGCCGCGTGTTCGGTGACCGCATAGGACTTTACCACTCAAAGTTCACCGATGCCGAGAGGGTGGAGATATGGAAAAAGCAATTAAGTGACACCCCTTACGACATCATCCTTGGCGTACGTTCGTCCGTCTTTCTGCCTTTCCAAAGGCTAGGGCTTGTAGTTGTTGACGAAGAGCACGAGAACAGCTACAAGCAACAGGAACCAGCCCCCCGTTACAATGCCCGAAATGCAGGTATTGTACTTGCATCGTTATTTGGTGCAAAGACACTGCTTGGAACGGCAACACCATCGATAGAGAGCTATTACAATGCCACGACAGGCAAGTATGCCCTTGTGAGCCTGACTACACGCCACCGCCAACTGCAACTGCCGCATATTGAGGTCATCGACATGCAAGAGTATGCACGCAAGAAACTGACGGTTGGTCCATTCTCCGACCCTCTTGTCGAGGCTATGAGCCAGGCACTGAAGGACAAGAAACAGATAATACTGTTCCAGAACCGCCGCGGTTACTCACCACAGATAGAGTGCCGCATGTGCGGCTGGGTACCTCACTGCAAGCACTGCGACGTGAGCCTCACCCTGCACAAGAACGCGAACAAACTCGTATGCCACTATTGCGGCTACACCATACCGGCACCTGTTCACTGCCCTAACTGCGAGGGACGCAGTTTCTCGACCATGGGATATGGTACGGAGAAGATTGAAGATGACCTGCAGAACCTTTTCCCGGATGCACGCATAAAGCGCATGGACCTTGACACCACACGCACACGCACAGCATACGAAAAGATCATCAGTGATTTCCAGGAGGGAAAGACCGACATTCTCATTGGAACACAAATGGTTTCCAAAGGACTGGACTTTGACAATGTAGATGTTGTTGGAATTGTCAACGCCGACACACTCCTGAACTATCCCGATTTCAGGGCTACAGAAAGGGCGTTTCAGCTGATGTCGCAGGTTGCAGGGCGTGCCGGACGCAAGAACGGGCAAGGAAAAGTGTTTCTGCAGACAAAGATGACCGATGCCCCGGTGATACCGCAGATTGTAGCCAACGACTACGCCTCATTCTATGATGGACAGTTGCAGGAACGTCTTCTGTTCCATTATCCTCCTTTTTATCGTCTCATTTACATCTACATGAAACACCGCGATGTACGCGTGATAGAGGAGTTCTCGGAACTGCTAGGCAAGCACATGCGCGAGATTTTCGACAACCGCATATTGGGTCCGGACCTGCCTCCGGTAGCGAAGATAAAGCAACTGTACATAAGAAAAATTGTACTGAAGGTAGAAAATACCCTATCACAATACAAGATTAACGAAGTACTGAAGAATTTACAGCAGGCGTATTGCGAACAGCCGCGCTACCGTTCAATCGTAATGTACTACGATATTGACCCGTTGTAACCACGCCACAAATACAAATAAATCTTAACAAAAGTTCAATTTGTCTGCTAATATTTTGCCCTCTGCTACTTATTAGGTAAATTTGCGCAATTTATTGGCTTGCATACAAGCCAATTACACGACATTTGCAAATAAATACAAAGCAAAATAATGAAACAGTACAAAATCTGGAACAACACCCTTGGTTGGTTGACATTCATCATTGCGGCATTGACATACTGCCTCACTGTTGAACCAACAGCAAGTTTTTGGGATTGCCCCGAGTTTATCCTTTCTGGAAACAAATTGGAGGTAGGTCACCCACCTGGTGCACCATTCTTCATGCTCACCGCGAACTTTTTCTCAATGTTCGCAAGTCCCGAGAATGTTGCATATTGGGTGAACATCATGTCGGCACTGCTCAGTGCCGGAGGTATCCTGTTCCTCTTCTGGAGCATAACACACCTTACACGCAAGCTCATTGTCGGCAATAGCAAAGAGATTACAGCAAGCCAGATGATAACCATTTTTGGTTCGGGACTTGTTGGAGCATTGGCATACACTTGGAGCGACACCTACTGGTTCAGCGCTGTGGAGGGCGAGGTATATGGTTACTCTTCACTTTTCACAGCTGTAGTTTTCTGGCTCATCCTCAAATGGGAGGATAATGCCGATTCACCACACAGTGACAGATGGCTCATACTGATTGCATACCTTGTAGGACTCTCAATCGGCGTACACCTGCTAAACCTTCTCTGTATACCGGCTATCGTACTGGTTGTATACTACAAGAAGTTCCCGAACGCAAACTTCTGGGGCTCTATGCTTGCACTTGTTGTATCTGCCGTCATTGTAATGGCGGTATTGTATGGCGTTGTACCAGGTGTCGTAAAGGTCGGCGGTTGGTTCGAGCTGCTGTTTGTCAACGTGCTTGGCTGCCCATTCAATACCGGTCTATATGTATATATAGTCCTGCTTTTCGCAACAATCATCGGCGGTATCATACTGACAGAAAAAAGCAAGAATCAATTTATCATAGCTTGCGTATTTACTTTTGCCATAGCATTGCTGGGTATTCCTTTCTATGGAAATGACATAACAATTAGTGTTTTGCTAGGCATACTGATACTGAGCATCATTTTTTGGGTATGCTGCGTACAGGGCAAGACCACATATAGCAAGACGACAATAACTGTCAAGTACCTTGTAAGCAGAAGACTCCTAAACACCACATTCCTGAGCCTGTTGCTTATAATGATTGGCTACTCATCATACACTCTCATTGTAGTGCGTTCATCAGCAAATACACCAATGGACCAGAACTCACCCGAGGATATCTTTACGCTGGGTTCATACCTTAACCGTGAACAGTATGGTACACGCCCACTCCTCTATGGACAGTTCTTTGACTCCGAAGTCAAACGCAATGATGACGGAACTGCGGTATACGAAGAAACAACTCCGGTCTATACACGCGTTGAAAAGAAGAATCCCAATGATCCCGATAGGTATGAGATTGTTGAGTACAACAAGGAGTATGAATATGCACAGAACATGTGGTTTCCACGCATGTACAGCAGTGACCATGCCGGCGAATACGAAAGATGGATAGGTCATACTATCAAAAACACGGAACCAGCCGAATACAGCAACAAGAACATCAAAGTTCCTTCACAATGGGATAACATCTGTTTCTTCACAAATTACCAGATGAACCACATGTACTGGAGATATTTCCTTTGGAACTTTGTGGGTCGTCAGAATGACATCCAGAACAACTATGGCGAAAAGGAGTACGGCAACTGGATTACCGGCATACCTGTTATTGATGATTGGCGTCTTGGCGACCAGGACAAGTTGCCCACCTCGCTCAAGGAGAACAAGGGACACAATGTCTACTTTGCCCTGCCGCTTATCCTGGGTATCATTGGTATAATATGGCAACTTGCCAACGGCCGCAAGGGTAAGCAACAGTTCAGCGTTGTGCTGCTACTGTTCTTCATGACCGGTCTTGCCATTGTACTCTACCTTAACCAGACTCCGTTGCAGCCACGCGAGCGCGACTATGCTTACGCCGGTTCATTCTATGCGTTTGCAATTTGGATTGGTATGGGTGTTGCAGGTATTATACAGCCAATATGCGATCTGCTTTCAAAAGAGAACAACAAGGGCAAGACTATATCAAGCATCATTACAACATTGTTATGTTTGATTGTTCCTTTGCAGATGTTGTCACAGAACTGGGATGACCATGACCGCAGCGGACGCTACGCCTGCCGCGACTTTGGACAGAACTACCTGGAAACACTGCCCGAAGGTAGTAAGCCAATAATCTTCACATGTGGCGACAATGACACATTCCCACTTTGGTACAACCAGGAGGTTGAGGGCGAGAGTACAGAAGCACGTGTATGCAACTTGTCATACCTGCAGACCGACTGGTATATTGACCAGATGAAGCGACCAGCGTATGACTCACCAAGCCTGCCAATCACTTGGGAACGCATCAACTATGTCGGCAATACCAACATGGTGATATATGTTGTCCCAATGGAGGATTTCGTCATGCAATACCGTGACGTCTACCCCGAAAGATTCCTCAAAGCTTTTGGCGAGGGCAATCCATTTGAAATGAACAAGGTGACCAAGCACTGGATACTGGAGTCAGACATTACCAAAGGTTCAAAGATCTCTTTGCTAACAATGGACTTCCTGCAAAACCTGCTTGACATTCGCACTGATTACGAAAGTAGCAAATATAAGGCGGCAAAGAGAAAACTGGATAAAAAGCTGGAAAGCAGATGCTATGCGCGTCTGGTTGTCGATGACATCATCACATTGTATGAAAAGGTAATCAATGACCAAGGTCACCGTATAAAGAATCGCATAGAAATCCCTAGGAATATAGTTCCTAGCGAAAAATTGTACATTCCTATTGATGCCGAGGCTGTAAGGCGTTCGGGCATGATGATTCCAGACAAGTACAAGTACAATATGCCAGAATACATGACAATCGACATCAGCGACAAGGGAGCACTCTACCGCCACGAGCTTGTAATGTTCGACATGTTGGCCAATGCAAACTGGGAACGACCCATCTATATGTCAATGACTGTAGGCGAGAGCAATTACCCTGCAACTCTGACAAAATTCTTTGTACACGAAGGTCTGGCATATCGCATTACACCGTTTGACTGGAGCCAATTGGGATATGATACCGGACAGGGCGACCGACCTGTAGATATTGACAAGTTCTACACAAATGTCATGGAGCGCTTCAAATGGGGCGGCGTGAAAGAGCACAAGGATTATTACGCCGACGAGACAATCAGGCGAATGATTTACACTCACCGTAACCTTATCTCTCAATTGGCAACAGAGATGATACATGACGACAAACAAGCGGATGAGAGAATCATTGCACTGTTGGAAAAACTACACGAAGAGTTCCCACACGAGATTGTACCGTACGACGCTTTGAGAGACAACACTATGACAATAGCTAGTTGTTACAGCATCATATACCAGATACAGAATGAGTATAAGAAGGAAATCGAATATTTAAAGTCCAGTATTAGGAAAGAGAAGGAGGAACTTGAAGAGTTTACAAACAAGCAGAATGGCAACATTACACCACTTAAAGAACTTGAGATAAAGGAGCTTGAACTTGAACTCGACAGCATTTCCACATATTATCTGGGAGATAGCACACTGAATTTGCTTAAGAACAGGGCTCAGGAAATATCAAGAATTGTTCTCCAGAACGAATGCGAACACTTGAACTGGTATACCACCCTTAAATTAGATGAACAGAACGATATCTTCATATATCATCGTCTGTCATTGGTTAAAGAGGCCTGGGATATACTTAAGAAAACACAAGGCACGAATGAAAGAATTCGCGAGAATATCGTAACACTCACGACGGAACTGCTCGCAGCAGAGATCAAGAGCCAGAAACACGCACGAGGCAAAAACGAGGTAGGTATAAAGCGAGAACTCATAAACATAATATGCAATCTGCTTCAGGAGTTCAACCCGACAACAAAAGAGATTCAGGTTATCAACCGGATTCTGGACTGATATATAAAAACAGCAAGACAAACAGCAGAGAACAATGTTCATAGAGCAAGTACCCGGTTTTATACGCAACCTCTTCCCCAAGGCGCTGTGGAGAATGGATCCCAATGAGAAGGCTGTATACCTGACCTTCGACGATGGTCCAATCCCCGTCATAACCCCTTGGGTTGTAGACTTGCTGGGACGCTACAACATCAAGGCCACCTTTTTCATGGTGGGCGATAATGTACACAAGTTTCCACAGGAGTACATGCAGGTTGTAGAGGCCGGGCACAGGGTGGGCAACCACACATTCAACCACTTGAAAGGGTTGTTCACAAGCACAAAGGAGTATGTTGAAAATGTGGACCAGGCCGATGCATTCATACACAGCAACCTGTTCCGCCCCCCTCATGGACTGCTGCGCCGCAGCCAGTACAAGGAACTGAGCAAACGCTACCAGTTTGTAATGTGGGACCTTGTGACACGCGACTACAGTTTCCGTCTCTATGGCGAGGATGTACTTGCCAATGTAAAGAAATTCGTGCGCAATGGCTCCATCATCACATTCCACGACTCCCTGCGCTCGGAGAGCAACCTGAAATATGCACTCCCCCGCGCCATTGATTGGTTGCTTGAACAAGGATACAGTTTCAAAGTCTTTGAATGATGAAAAAAGAAGATTTGACCATATTTATCAAATCCGAGGCAGAACGTCTCGGATTTGACATTTGTGGAATTGCCAAAGCCGAGACTGTATCGGAAGAGACAATACAAGGATATAACGATTGGATAGGCCAAGGCAACCATGCCACCATGGGTTATCTTGAACGAAACTGCGAAAAGAGATTCGACCCCACCCAACTTGTCGAGAGATGCCGGAGCATAATCTGTGTCGCACTTAACTATGCGCCCACACAGTCCATTGAAGGAATCGCCGACTATGCACAGGGCAAGGACTACCATAAGATTGTAAAGGACAGGCTATACCTGCTGTTGCAGAGCATAAACAACATCTGCAAGGTGCAGGGACGCGCCTTCTGCGACTCAGCACCAGTAATGGAACGCTATTGGGCTGTGACGGCTGGTCTCGGATACATAGGACGCAACCGCCAGCTCATTATTCCCGGTAAAGGTTCTAAATTCTTTCTGGGCGAATTGTTCGTAGACATTGAACTATGCTATGACGCACCATACACACGCAACCTCTGTGGCAACTGCCGCAAGTGTATTGAAGGTTGTCCGGGAATGGCATTGAGCGACGATGGGCTCGATGCAAACAGATGCCTCTCATACCTCACGATTGAGCACCGTGGCAAATTGCCCGAAAATATCGGTAAAATGATGGGAAATTGTTTCTATGGTTGCGACCGATGCCAGGCTGTGTGCCCACACAACCGTTTTGCCACGCCAAACGAAATTCCCGAACTGCAACCCGGCGTAGAGTTGCTGGAAATGACCACAGACAATTGGAACACATTGACAAAAGAGCAGTATGATATACTGTTTGCAGGCAGCGCTGTCGAGCGATGTGGATATGAACAACTTGTGCGCAATATCACAGCGCTCAATGAAATCAAGAGCGAAAAGTAAGGCATATCCCGAATGCCAAAAAAAATCAGGAATAATCACGAAATATTCTCTCTAAAATCTTTTTTATCCCATTTTTTTGTAATTTTACGCTCCAAAGGACAAAAAGGACTGAAGCCCGTTTCGCCCTGAAGAAACACAAGGTAATATGGTCAAGAAATTTGATTTTTTAGTTATCGGTTCCGGTATTGCCGGAATGAGTTACGCTCTTAAGGTTGCAGACAAAGGCAAGGTTGCACTTGTGTGCAAGACAACATTAGAGGACGCGAACACCTTTTTTGCACAAGGCGGCATTGCATCGGTTACCAACGAACTTGTCGATAATTTTGACAAGCACATCGAGGACACAATGATTGCAGGCGACTGGATAAGCGACCGAGAAGCTGTGGAAAAGGTAGTACGCGAAGCTCCATCGCAGATTCAGGCACTCATTGACTGGGGAGTTGAGTTCGACCGCAACGAGAACGGCGAGTTCGACCTACATCGCGAAGGTGGCCACTCAGAGTTCCGCATACTGCACCACGCCGACAACACCGGTGCCGAGATTCAGGAGTCACTGATAAAGGCTGTGCGCAAGCACCCCAACATCACGATATTCGATCACCATTTTGCAATTGAAATTCTTACTCAGCACCATCTGGGAGTTGAGGTAACACGCCAGACACCCGACATCGAGTGCTACGGAGCATACGTCCTTGACATTGCCACAAACGAGGTGCACACATTCCTGAGCAAAATCACTCTCATGGCAACCGGTGGCTGTGGCGCAGTCTACAAGACAACCACCAACCCACTTGTTGCAACCGGCGACGGCATTGCAATGGTATACCGCGCCAAAGGAACGGTAAAGGACATGGAGTTCATCCAGTTCCACCCGACCGCGCTCTACAACCCGGGCGACCGCCCATCGTTCCTCATCACCGAGGCCATGCGTGGATATGGCGGCATACTGCGCACCAAGGACGGCAAGGAATTCATGCAGAAATATGACCCACGCCTCTCGCTTGCACCGCGTGACATTGTAGCACGCGCTATTGACAACGAGATGAAACACAGAGGTGATGACCACGTCTATCTCGATGTCACACACAAAGACCCAGAGGAGACAAAACGCCACTTCCCCAACATCTACGAAAAATGCCTTTCTCTTGGCATTGACATAACAAAGGACTACATACCCGTTGCACCTGCCGCACACTACCTTTGCGGCGGTATCAAGGTCGACTTGAACGCAGCCTCGAGCATCCACCGCCTTTACGCCGTGGGCGAATGTTCATGCACAGGCCTTCACGGCGGTAACCGCCTTGCAAGCAACTCGTTGATTGAAGCCGTTGTATATGCCGACGCAGCTGCAAAGCACTCGCTTGCGCACTTTGAGGAGTACAGCTACAAGGACGAGATTCCCGAGTGGAACGACGAGGGCACAAAGATGAACGAGGAGATGGTGCTCATTTCACAGGATGCCAAAGAGGTGCAGCAGATTATGAGTACATATGTGGGCATCGTGCGCACCAACCTGCGACTCAAACGCGCATGGAACCGTCTTGACCTGCTTTATGAGGAGACCGAGGAACTGTTCAAACAGAGCGTTGTGAGCCGCGAACTATGTGAGCTTCGCAACATAATCAATGTAGGCTACCTCATTATGCGTCAGGCAATGGAACGCAAGGAGAGCCGCGGTCTGCACTACAACATCGACCACCCGAAATCTGAAGCCTGAAAAGCATTTGAACCGATAATTGAGTCCGGAAGTGTGTGTGCTTCCGGACTCAATATTTTTGTTGAAAAATAGCATCGTTTTTATAGTGCATAATCGCACAAAAAAAACTAACTTTGTAGAGAAAAGCCACCATTCCGGGTGGTATCTAATCAATATATTGATTATCACTTTTTTAGCATAAATTTAAATACACAAATATGTCAACAAAAAGAATTAAATCGGCATTGGTTTCCGTTTTCTACAAAGACGGTCTGGACGAGATTATCAAGCTGCTTCACGCAGACGGTGTTCAACTCATTTCAACAGGTGGCACACAGCAGTTCATTGAGTCACTTGGTATCCCCTGCACAGCAGTGGAGAGCCTCACCGGCTACCCATCAATCCTTGGCGGTCGCGTAAAGACACTGCACCCAAAGGTATTCGGTGGTATCCTTGGCCGCAGAGAACTTGAGAAGGACCAGCAGCAGATGGCAGAGTATGAGATACCTGAGATTGACCTTGTTATCGTTGACCTCTACCCATTTGAGCAGACTGTAGCATCGGGTGCTCCCGAGGCCGACATCATCGAGAAGATTGACATAGGCGGTATCTCTCTCATCCGTGGTGCAGCAAAGAACTTCAACGACGTTGTCATCGTGGCAAGCAAGGCACAGTATGCTCCACTTCACGAGATCCTGAAGAACAACGGTGCGCAGACAACACTCGAGGAACGCCGCTTCTTTGCAAAAGAGGCATTTGCAGTATCATCATCTTATGACTCTGCAATCTTCAACTACTTCGACAAGGATACAAACAGTGCATTCCGCCAGACAAACGATACTCCAATGTCTTTGCGCTATGGCGAGAACCCACACCAGAAGGGTGCTTTCTATGGCAACTTCAACGAGATGTTGGAGCAGATCCATGGAAAGGAGATCTCTTACAACAACCTGCTCGACATCAACGCAGCCGTAGAGCTCATTAACGACTTCGCCGGCGAGACAACATTCGCTATCCTCAAACACAATAACGCCTGCGGTTTGGCTTCACGCCCAGCATTGGCCGAGGCTTGGGATGCGGCACTTGCAGGTGACCCTGTATCGGCGTTCGGTGGCGTGCTCATTGCAAACGCCAACGTCGACAAAGCTACTGCAGAGAAGGTGAACGAGATTTTCTTCGAGGTAATCATTGCTCCAAGCTACGATGCCGATGCACTTGAGATCCTCAAGCAGAAGAAGAACCGCATCATCCTCATCCAGAAATCAACCGTAATGCCCGAGAAGACATTCCGCAGCGTGCTGAACGGTGTTCTGGTACAGGACCGCGACGCAAAGGTTGAGACAGCTGCCGACCTGCAGACTGTTTCAAAGGTTGCTCCAAAGGCGGAGGAGATAGAGGACATGCTCTTTGCAAACAAGATTGTGAAGCACAGCAAGAGCAACGCCATTGTATTGGCAAAGAACAAGCAGCTCATTGCAAGCGGCGTGGGACAGACATCACGCGTTGACTCATTGCGTCATGCCATTGAGAAGGCCGGCAACTTCGGTTTCTCACTCCAGGGCAGCGTAATGGCCAGCGATGCGTTCTTCCCATTCCCTGACTGCGTGCAGATTGCACACGAGGCGGGTGTTACAGCAGTTGTACACCCTGGAGGTTCAATCCGCGACAAGGAGTCTGTTGATTACTGCGACGCAAACGGCGTGGCAATGGTAATCACAGGATTCCGCCACTTTAAACATTAATCTAAAAAACAGAGACAGGAAAATGGGTATATTTTCATTCACAAAAGATGTAGCTATTGACTTGGGTACAGCAAACACCATCGTATCATACGATGGAAAGATTGTTGTTGACGAGCCCTCAGTTGTAGCCATCGACGGACAAAAGAAGATGATTGCGGTTGGTGAAAGGGCTAAGCAGATGCACGAGAAGACCAACCCCAACATACAGACAATCCGCCCATTGAGAGACGGTGTCATCGCAGACTTCTATGCCTGCGAGATGATGATGCGCGGCTTCATTGACAAAATCAATATGGGCAGCAAACTTTTCACACCATCATTGCGCATGGTCATTGGTGTTCCTTACGGTTCTACCGAGGTTGAGCTCCGTGCCGTACGCGACTCTGCAGAGCACGCAGGCGGACGCGATGTATATCTCATCTATGAGCCTATGGCATCGGCACTTGGTATCGGTCTTGATGTAACCGCGCCCGAGGGTAATATGGTTGTTGACATAGGTGGCGGTTCTACAGAGATTGCAGTCATTTCACTTGGTGGCATTGTATCTAATGGTTCATTGCGTACTGCCGGTGACGATTTTACAGCCGACATTCAGGACTATATGAGCCGCCAGCACAATGTACGCGTCAGCGAACGTATGGCAGAGCGTATCAAGATTCATGTAGACTCAGCACTCACTGACCTTGGCGACGAGGCACCTGAGGATTACATTGTACATGGTCCTAACCGCATCACAGCAATGCCTATCGAGGTACCTGTATGCTATCAAGAAATTGCACACTGTATTGACAAGTCAATCATAAAGATTGAGAATGCCATTATCAGTGCATTGGAGCAGACACCTCCTGAATTGTATGCCGACATCGTTCACAACGGTATATACCTTGCCGGTGGAGGCGCATTGTTGAGAGGATTGGACAAGCGTTTGTCTAACAAGATAAACATTCCTTTCCACATTGCCGAGAATCCACTCTATTGCGTAGCAAAGGGTACAGCCCTTGCACTCAATGACCTTTCATATCCATTCTTGATGAGATAAGATTCATAGTGAGAGCAATTCTTAACTTCCTTATAAAGCACAATCACTGGTTCCTCTTCATACTTCTGGAGGGAATCAGTTTTGTGCTTATTGTCTGTTTCAACAATTACCAGAAAGCAACATTCTTCACATCTGCAAACAGCGTTGTAGGAAATGCATATTCCGTTGTATCCGATATTGAAAGCTATTTCAACCTTGAGAGCGAGAACAAGGTCCTGATAGATCATAACCAGGAACTGCTCAACGAAATCGAGACCTTGAAAAACAGACTATTACAATACGAGGACAGTTTATCTATTGCAAACAATGAGTTTATCAAAGAAAACAAGAACGACTATAATTACACTGTTGCACGCGTTGTAAACAACTCCATCAACAAGGTAAACAACTTCATGACCATCGACAAGGGGATGAATCACCAGGTTGACAAACAGATGGGCGTTTTCAACGAACAAGGAGTAATTGGAGTCACATATGCATCATCAGACAACTTCACTCTAGTTCTTCCACTGCTGAACAGCAAGAGTGTAACAAGCTGCAAGGTAAAGGGAAACACATTCTGCACATTAAAATGGGATGGCAAGGACACACGATACTCATACATTATAGACCTTCCTCGTTACGAGATTTTCGAGAAGGGTGACACAGTCTTTACAAATGGTTTTTCATCAATTTTCCCTTCAGGTATACCTGTCGGTAGAATTGACAAACTGGAAGACTCGGCAGACGGACAGTCATACAGTGCCCGAGTGGAACTTTTTGTAGACTTCGCAAACATTGACAATGTGTACGTGGTAGGAAACAAGAAGAAGAAAGAACAGGATCAATTGGAAGAGAGCATCAAGAAGCAATGACAAGAAAATTTTTCACAAGGATGAGGAACTTTGTACTGCTGGCGCTTGCACAAGTTCTTATATTCAGCCAAATTCATCTTTTTGGCTATGCCACTGCTGCCATATTTACGATATTCCTGCTCAAGTTGCCGCGACACACCACAAAGAACGAACTGATGATTTGGGGTTTTCTGTTCGGCCTTGTCACTGATATGTTCTGCAACACACCGGGTATACATTCTGCCGCAGCAACAGCAATGGCATTTTTCCGCAATCCTGTTCTGTCAGCATTCACACACAAAGGATTACCAGAGGATTTCATTCCAGGTGTAAAAAGCATGAAATGGGGAGGATATATGATTTATGCAGTAATATGCATTTCAATCTTCTACATACTCCTTTTTGCACTTGAACTATTCTCAATAAGCTACTTGTCTTCACTATTCATCAGTGCTATAAGCAGCACTTTGCTGACAATGCTGTTCGTGACAGTAACAGAATTCTTCACTCCCAAACAGTGACAGCATGAAAAACGACAAATACGAAGGGCGCAAGTATATCTTGTCCGGAATTATCATACTGATATTCATTGTATATCTGTCACAAGTATTCTCACTTCAAATAAACAATAGCGAGAAATATCAAAGCCTGGCAGACAGTAACGCATGCTACAAAAAGACCGTATATCCTGCACGCGGACAGATGTATGACCGCAATGGCGAACTATTGGTGTTCAACAAGGCATCCTACGATATTACATTCATTCCTCTTGAAATTAAAGGCATTGACACGCTAGAACTGTGCAACACATTGGGAATAACATTAGATGACTTTTCCAAACGAATGCAACGTGTCATGAGCACACCTGGATACTCAAAATTCACCGAACAGACATTCATGTCGCAAATTCCGGATGAGACACTCTCCGTTTTTCAAGAAAAAGCGTTCTCGTTCAAGGGCTTCTATACACGCAAACGCTACATAAGAGAATACAAATATAATGTTGCAGGCGGATTGTTCGGCGATATTGGAGAAGTCTCGCCCAAGCATATCGAAAACGACAGTTACTACGAGCAAGGAGACTACATTGGCAAACAGGGACTGGAGTCATCATACGAAAAACAGCTACGAGGCAAAAAAGGCCTGGAGATACAGAAGTGCGATGCACGTGGACGTATAAAGGGTAAATACAACGAAGGAACATGGGATACACTTGCAACACGAGGCAAGAACCTGACGTTAGGACTTGACATCGAGCTCCAGATGCTTGGTGAAGAGTTGATGAAAGGCAAGATTGGAAGCATCGTAGCAATAGAACCCGAAACCGGAGAAATTCTATGCATGGTATCATCACCGACATATGACCCGGTTCTACTGACCGGACGTGACAGAGGTGACAACTACAACAAACTCTACAGTAACAAACAGAAGCCACTGATGAACCGTGCTGTGATGGGAACATATCCACCAGGTTCCACATTCAAGACAGCCCAGGCTGCCATGTTCCTTGAAGAAGGCATCATTACACCGCAGACAGCATTTCCATGCAGCAATGGCTTTGTACTGAACAATTTCCGTTTAGGATGCCACAGCCACTCGTCGCCCACCGTATTGAAGGATGCCATAGCCACATCCTGCAATGCCTATTTCTGTTGGGGCCTGCACCGAATGTTCGGTTCAAGCAAATATAACGGCACAAAAGACGCCATGAACAAATGGCGCGACTATATGGTATCAATGGGATTCGGATACAAGCTTGGTGTAGACCTGCCTGGAGAGGCGAGGGGCATGATACCAAATGGAGACTACTACACAAGACACTATGGCAACTATTGGCGAGCCGTTACAGTGATTAGCATATCTATTGGCCAGGGCGAAGTCACACTCACTCCATTACAGATTGCCAACCTTGGAGCAATCATAGCCAACAAGGGCAGATATATCACCCCACACCTTGTCAAAGGAATTGAAAACGATACAATTTCTGCAGATTACCTTACACCCAAGGAGACTATGGTCAACTCAAAATCCTGGGATGAGGTTATAAAGGGTATGCGTCATGCAGTCACAAATGGAACATGCCGAGAAGCGAATATTCCCGGACTTGATGTATGTGGCAAGACTGGTACCGCCGAGAACAGCAAGGGAGAAGACCACTCTGTATTTCTTGGTTTTGCACCAATGGATGCACCAAAGATAGCCATCTCGGTATATGTAGAAAACGGAGGTTTCGGTGCCAAATACGGAGTCCCAATTGGAGCACTGATGATTGAAAAATACCTGAATGGCCAACTGTCGCCCGAGAGCGAAAAGAAAGCCAAAGATATGAGTAAAAAGAGTATCTACTATGGACAGGAGGCGAGGTAACATTCTGCAACGACTGGATTGGTGGACACTGCTTCTATTTGCAGCGCTTGCCATTATGGGATGGTTCGCCATACATAGTGTAGAATCAGGGACAATTGTATCTGCAGCAAAAGTAGGACAAAGTGGAAAACAGGTCATGTGGATGGGCATTTCTCTGTTCGTGGGACTTTTTCTGCTATGCATACCCAAACACACATATCGGAACCTGTCTTTCATTCTGTACAGCGTGACATTGGCAATAGGCTTCCTGACTATCTTTATCGCGACAGAGATCAAAGGCTCCCGTTCATGGATTTCTGCAGGTTCATTCAGTATACAGCCCGCCGAATTCATGAAATTCGCGACAGCACTCATGCTGGCGACATACATCGGGCGCAGAGATTTCAAGATAAGCAACAACCATGATTTCATAAAATGCGTAGGCATAATAGTACTGCCCATGCTGATTATCCTTGCGCAAAAAGAGACCGGCAGCGCCTTAGTATATTTGTCAATGTTTCTTGTATTATATCGCGAGGGAATGACTGGTATTTTCCTGTTGACCGCAGTCAGTGCCATAGTATATTTTGTCGTTGGAGTAAAGTATGGAGGTGAGACAATGGAACAACTCTCCATTAATATTGGACAGTACGCACCGACCGTCATTATACAGATAATATCCATTGCCATTGTAAAATTCTGGAGCAAGGATAACAGGACATTCGGCATTCTTTTTATTGCAAACCTTGCAGGCAGTCTGCTGTCTTATTGGATAGCCGTATATCTTGTTGAATTCAACATCATGGCTGTACAGTACGCACTACTGGTGTTCAATGTCATATACCTGTTATTACAGGCAAGATTACGAAAAGAAAAACGCAACATGTGGGTTGCTGTATATATAGTTCTGGCAATTGCCTTCAACTATTCATGCAACTACATCATGCATCATGTAATGCAGCCGCACCAGAAGGAGAGAATTGAGGTGCTGTTTGGCCTGAAGGAGGACCTAAATGATGCCGGATACAATGTACACCAGTCAAAGATTGCCATAGGCTCAGGTGGTATAACGGGAAGAGATGCACTCAACTGCACACAGACCAAACTTGGATTTGTGCCAGAATCGGATACAGACTTTATATTCTGTAGCATTAGCGAGGGACAAGGTTTCGTTGGTTCTTCGCTTGTAATGTTGATATTGGTTATTCTTATATTGAGGATAGTGCATCTTGCAGAAAGGCAAAACGACCGTTTTGGTCGCGCATACGGATATGCTATTGCATCCATCTTCTTCCTGCATTTCACCATCAATCTTGGAATGGTACTAGGTATAACCCCTGTAATAGGTATTCCACTCCCGTTCATCAGTTATGGAGGCTCTTCATTCCTTGGATTTACTATTCTGCTCTTCATATTCCTACGAATAGATGCAGAACGGGAAACTGCGCGCTAAAAGGACTTGCAGCAGCATTTATCTTTTTTGTGATGTCAATTGAATACCAACATCACATATACCACCGAGAACACTATCGGACATGATATGAGATAGGCGCAAAAGCAATGTGTCTGCAGGCGAAACATTCACAATGACATCAGAGCTATTGTTCTGATAGAGCACACCGGCTGTGCTGCCAATATGCCGTCCTGAATCATCATATATCCTACAGCACAAAGTATCTATTGACAACAAGGTGCTATCCTTAAAATCAAGTGTCTCCACACGCATAAGCAGGTTCTGGTATTTATAGTCAGATTTATACCGTACCTGCGCTGTCATTTTCAAGAATGACTCAGCGTCATACTTATTGTCCGCACCCTCATATACAAATGAAAGCGTATCATTAGGAGACCAAGCCTTGCTGTCAACATGCTTGAAACTGTGATACACAGTCCCATCACAAGATACCAGTACCAACACTGCCAACAGCAGCAACAGTTTAATTTTCGGCATTGCCACCTTTCTCTCTCTTTGGATTACCCTTTTTTCCATCATGACGGCCATCGTGACGGTTACCACCACCCTTACGGCGCTTCTTGCCGTTACGCTGCACGGAATCGAAACGATTGATATTCTCCTGTTCAAGCAAATCGACAGGACGCTTCTGTTCCTGTGTACCCTCGTTATTGAGTGATTCGGGACGCTCGCCACGCTTGTTCATCTCTATGACAGCAAAGGCGCGGCGACCGCTTATCGTAACAAGGTTTGCCGGGATATGCTTGTCGGTAGAATATGTTATCTCACCGCGCATGATATCGCATTTGAAGAAGTAATATGTACCATCCTTTGTTTCAAGTTCTATATCACGCTGTGGCAATCTCTTTGAAGCCTCTACATAAGCATCGACCTCGTAGTTGAGACAGCATTTGAGCTTTGCACACTGACCTGCAAGTTTCTGCGGGTTGAGCGACACATCCTGAAAACGCGCTGCCGAGGTTGAAACCGACACGAAATTTGTCGTGAATGTTGCACAGCAGAGTTCCCTGCCGCAAGGACCGATACCGCCGATGCGGCCAGCCTCTTGTCTTGCACCAATCTGCTTCATCTCAATCTTCACCTTAAATACATCGGCTAGAACCTTGATGAGCTGACGGAAATCGACACGGTTGTCGGCAATATAATAGAAAATTGCCTTGAGGCCATCGCCCTGATACTCCACATCACCAATCTTCATGTCAAGGTTCAGATCCTTTGCAATCTGGCGCGAACGTATCATAGTATCATGCTCACGCGCCTTTGCCTCATCATATTTCTCCATATCGACAGGACGCGCCTTACGGTATATGCGTTTGAAATCACTCTCTGGAGTAAGGCGTGTCTTCTTCAACTGCAGCAACACAAGACGACCGGTCATGGTAACCTTGCCAATGTCGTGTCCGGGGCTGGCCTCGACAGCCACCACATCACCCTTCTGCAAAGGGATGTTGTTGCTGTTCCTGTAATATCCCTTACGGGTGTTCTTGAACTGCACCTCGACAATGTCGGTATACTCCTCGTTGCCCGGCACAGCCGCCAGCCAGTCGAAGGTATTCAACGGTGCATCCATCTTACCGCAACCTTTGCAACAGATACCTGCACAACCATTATTCTCTTTATATTTCTTGTCCATCCTATCTATTTTTAATCCAGACAATCATCCTCAATGACATATCGAAGAAGACCATCTTTGCATTTACATTCTGTTCTATGTG